>JAFRAF010000239.1 GCA_017405545.1 Oscillospiraceae bacterium
AGCTTTTCAACTATAAACTGCACGTTTATCTCGTCCAGGCTCCTGGCCGAGATACTCACAGTGCTGGCCGTCTCCGGGAAAACCACAAAGGACGCCCTGACGCCGGAGATATTCAGCAGCTCATCCGCCGCCTGGGCGGCGATTATCCTGCTCTGCATGGTCTCCGGCACGGAGATGGCTATGCCCGCCTTGTAGAGCTTTGCTTTCTGTATGATGCCGTAGCGGGTCTTGGCCGTCTCCATATCGCTCTGGAGCATGCGCTTTACGTCCGCCGTGTCGGCCCCGGCCCTTCTCAGGAAGGCCGCCGCCTCAAAGGTGCGGCTGCCGGTGCGCATGGCAAAGCTCTTTGTATCCAGTATGATGCCGGCCATAAGGGCCTCGGCCTCCACCTTCTGTATGTCCTCGGTCTCCAGCATGTACTGCAGGAGCTCCGCCACCAGCTCGCAGGTGGATGAGGCGTAGGGCTCATGGAAGCTCAGAGCCGTATTCTGTATGAATGAGGCCGCCCGTCTGTGGTGGTCGATTATGGCCACCCGGTTGCAGGACTCAAGGAGACTGTTGGACTCCACCTGTTCGGGCCTGTTGGTATCCACCACTATGAGCAGGCTCTGGCCGTCCGCCTCCAAAAGGGCGTCCTGGGGCGAAATGAAGGCCCCTGTATAATCCGCGGAGGTCAAGAGCCTGTCTATTAGGCTCTTTGACACCTGGGTGCTCATGTCTATGACGATCTTTGCCTTTTTGCCGCATTTTCTGGCCGCGCAGCACAGTCCGGCGGCTGCGCCCACGGCGTCCAGATCCGCGTACTTGTGGCCCATGATGTATATCTTGGACGACTCGCTCATGAGCTCGCTCAGGGAGTTGGCCATGACTCTGGACTTCACCTTCGTGCGCTTTTCCAGCTCGGAGGAGCGCCCGCCGAAGAAGTCGAAATTATACCTGTTCTTTATGACGGTCTGGTCTCCGCCACGGGACAGGGCCATGTCTATAGACAGAGAGGCGAACTGATAGGCCTCCTCAAAGTTTCTGGCGTCCTTGCCTATGCCTATGCTCACCGTGGCCGGCACGCCACGGACGCTGACCTGACGCACGCTGTCCATCAGGGAGAACTTGTCGTCGATGAACTGCTGCAGGGCCCGTTCCTCGAAGATGAAGACATATCTGTCGCGGTCATATTTGCAGAGATAGCCGTCGCATATGGCGGTCCAGTCGCTGACCCTGTCGTCTATCTGGGACATGGTGAGGGACTTCTCTTTCTCCGATGTGTTCTTGAGCAGCTCCTCGTAGTTGTCTATCACTATCAGGGCGAACACGGGGCGTGAATCCATGTACTCCGCCTCCAGAGTGGAGTAATAGGTCACGTCCATCCAGTATGTGGTTGCGATCCAGGCGGGGTCGCTGCCCTTCAGTCCCGTGCGCACCAGGCTGCCGTAGATGCGGAAGAGCTTGTCATCCAGCTCCACCAGCTCCGGGCACTCGCTCTTCCCCTCGGCGAGCCACTTGGTGTTGAAGTCCGGCACAAGGTCCGTGATGTCCTTCTCAAACGTGCGGTCGCCCGCGCCGGTGAGCTTGCCGAAGGCCTCGTTGGCCCGGATGATCTTGTTGTCCTCGACCCCGAACACCACCATGGGCATGGGGAAATTCGCCAGGGAATTCGTGGCAGCGGTGTCCAGATTGTATATCACCGACTCAAGCTCCCGGACTATCTCCCGGCTGCGCCTGCGGTTTTGTATGCGGGAGTAGATGAACAGGATTATGATCACGCAGCCCTGTGCGATGACCAGCTCTTTTACGTATCTGCCGTCGAGGAAATAGGTGGCCGCTGTAAATATCAGGAGTATGATAAAAAACGATCTGGTATTCAGTTCAAAAAGATGTTTGATCTTTTTATTCAACTCACTGCCCCCTCGTTACAGCCGTATAAACAATAACTCAAATTACATTATAACACATAGCGCAGTAATATTCAAGCTGGTGGACGCCATATATATTTAGCTGAAAGAAAGCCCCCCGGGGCCCTTTCGTTGATTTTAACAAATACCGCGGCTTCGCGTCCTTTCGCCCTGTTTATCTTGCGCCGGCGTTAAAAATATGCTATGCTCGGGGTAAAACATGGCATATAAGTGCAGAAAACGGAAAAATCTATCGAAACAAGGAGGATAAATATGAAAAAGCGACTTCTCGGCGCTCTGCTCGCGCTGGCACTTCTGTTGTCCATGGCGCTGGCGGTTCCGGCCATGGCGGCAAACGCAAGCGACTACCCGCTCATTTATTCAAACTTCAACACCTCCGCCGTTCAGAACGGCCCGGAGTATTATCCTGACTTCACGGTGGGCAGCAGCGACATTCTGGTCCAGGCCATCACCACCTACCACTGGAACTACGGCAGCGGCGCCACGCCCGGCACCATAAGCATCTACGACTGGGACGATAATCTGATAGGCAAATGGAACGCCTCGGGCCGCAGCAGCTCCGGCGCAAGCAATGTGAACTGGGACGTATTCCCCAATGTTGTGCTTAAAGCCAACTCGAGATATTACATCGTGGACTCCGATGTCTCCACCTGGAGCTGCAACAGCCAGTCCGAACAATCCGGATTTGCCGAGGTCCGCGGCAGGGTGAACACCCCCTCATCATCGGGCATCACCGTGACCGTAAACGGTCAGGCCGTGAAGTGGACCGACGCCGCGCCCTTCATCGATCAGAACAGCCGTACCATGGTCCCCCTGCGCGCCGTGGCCGAGGCCCTGGGTCTGGGCGTGTTCTGGAACGACCAATACAAGGAGGCCTCGTTTACCAGCGCGAACAAGTCCATTACTTTCCCCATCAACAGCAATTTCTACAGAACAGAGAGCGGCGACTACGGCTCCATGGACACGGCGGCGGTCATAGTGAACAGCCGCACCTACGCCCCCATACGCTATCTGGCCGAGTATTTCGGCTATAACGTGGGCTGGGACGGCGCCACAAAGACCGTTATCATCACCGGCGGCCCCGCCATGGGCTGATGCCCGTACACAAGGGAAACGGGCCCGGCACGGCCCTAAACACAATAAAACATACAATACAAGTCATACAGGGCGGCTGCAGAAACAGCAGCCGCCCGTTTTTATGCCTGCGCCCGCGTTCCCGCGTCAAAGGCCGGCGGCAGGAGAATACACAACGCCCCGGGAAACTGCATCCCGGGGCGTATTATCGCTTTGGCTATGTATGCTTTATACCTCGAAGGGCACCAGCTTCTGCCAGGCCTCATCCACCCTGTCAATAAGGGCGGGTATGGCGTTCCCGTCGCCCGACTCCAGCACATCTACAATGTCGCTGTAGAGCTCCACCAGCACAAAGCGGTCGAGGTTCGGACAGTCCATGGCGGCGTTCACGGCCATGTTACGGGAATTATGGGACAGTCTCAAAACCACCTCATTGAGCTGGATGAGCATGGGGTTTTCCGAGGCAATGCCCAGATATTCATAGAACTCCACCGTAGTCATGTAAAGCTTATCCCTGTCTATGTCGTCCTGTGAGAAGCCTTCTCTCACGTGCTCTATGAGTTGACGCAGATGGCTGACCTTTTCCGGCGTCATCCGCTTTATGGCCGCCCAGAGGACGGCGTTGAGGTTCGCAAGCTTGAACTCCAGCAGCTGCTCCTTTGACCTGCGGACCAGTATGAGTCCGTACACCATCGGGTCGAGAAGCTTATGTGAAAACTCTTCTACTACAAATGTGCCGTCAGCTCTGCGTATCTCAAGCACTCCGAAGGCCACAAGCACTTTTATGGCCTCTCTGACAGAGTTTCTTCCGACTCCCAGCTTTTCGGAAAACTCCATCTCGGTAGGCAGCTTGTCGCCGGGCTTTAATCTGCCATCGACCAGCGCCTCCGTTATACGCTGTATTATCTCTTCAGATACAGGTCCTCTCGGTAATTCGTCAAACATGCTGTCATATGCCATTTTCTTCTTCTCCCGCGTTTTTTATTCTGCATTTCCAATATATTCGCTGCTGTTGAGGAAATTGACGAAGGAATCATAGCTTCTGAAGAACTTATGCGTTCCCTCTGTGCTGAGTCCGTAGTAGAAATAATTGGTATCCTCAGGCCACAAAGCAGCTTTTATTGAGGCCGCGCCCGGGTTGGATATGGGCCCCGGCGTCAGGCCCTTGTACATATAGGTGTTGTACGGATCATCCATGGAGGTGGACACTTCCTGTCCGGTCCTGGACGCCGCGTAGTACAGGCAGGCGTCGATCTGGAGATATCCGGCGGTCTTTGCGCCGGGGTTGTTCAGTCTGTTGAAGATAACAGACGAAATGGTGGCGCGTTCGCTGTCGCTTCCGGCCTCTTTTTCTATCATGGAGGCCACTGTGATGATCTGTTTCATGGTCAGGCCGCGGTTTGAAGCGCGTTCTGTGTACTCCTCGGGCCACTTCGACTCAAAGTTGGACAGGAATTTCCCCAGTACTCTGGAAGCCGTGTCATTCACATAGAATTTATAGGTATCCGGGAAGAGGTAGCCCTCCAGCCGGTACTTATCCCCAATATCGTCCGTGGGCAGGAAATCGAATTCCTCGAAGTTGTAATTGGCGGCCGCATCCCACAGTTCGTCGCTGCTGCAGACCTTGTTCTCCTCCAGCAGCTCTATTATCTGGGCCAGCGTATAGCCCTCGGGCACGGTGACCGAGACCTCCACTCTCGTGCCGCCGGTGGAGGTCATGCCGTTTACCAGCGCTCTGTAGTCATAGGAGCCGTCCAGCACATAGGTGCCGCCGGAGACCTTGTCCTCCGCGTGGGACATGCCCGCGTAGAACACAAAGAGCTTTTTATAGCGTATCAGGTCCGCGTCGAAAAGGGCGTCGGCCATCTCCTCGGCGGTGGCCTTGTCGGGTATGGTGACCTCGGCCTCGCCGGGCGATCTCCCCAGGGCCAGCACGTCGCTGGCGGCGAGCCAGAGTATGGCTGCCAGAGCCGCGCTGACACAGAGCACAAAGATGAAGTACAGAAGTCCGCCGACTATGCCGGTGGTCCTGGCCTTGTGCCTCACCACGGGGCGGAAATCCTCATCCAGATCCTCTTCATCGGACTCTTCGGCCTTTTTATTCTTCTTCTCGCGCTTCTTGAGCTTTTCGGCGAACTTCGGGCCCGCCTCCTCGGCGGCCTCGGAGTCACCGTCGTATCCGTCTTCGTCGCCGGCGTACTCCATGTCCTCTTCATCGGACTCATAATCGTAGTCCCCGGCATTTTCCCCGGCGTCCTCGGCGGGGATCGCCCTGTCAAGGCCGGGCGCGGGGGCAAGGGGAACCTCCTCAAACGCCCCTGCCTCGGGGACAAAGCGGGTAGCGTCGGCGGCGTCAGCCGGAGCTTCGTTCTCCATGGCTATCTGGCGCTTGTGCTCCTCCATTATCTCATCAAAGGTGGGCAGGTCTATTCCGCCCGGCAGGATGGGCGCGCTTTCATCCTCGGGCGCATCCTCATACGCGCTCTCCTCGGCCACGTCCGCATGCCGGGCCCGGCGGGCGGCTTTTGCGGCCCGTTTTTCGGCCATGCGCCTCTCCCTGCGGGTCAGCGCGGCCTCAACGGCGGAGTCATCCTCCGCGTAGGCGGCGTCCGGCGCGTCAGCGTCGGCAAAGGCGCTCTGCTCCGTGACGTCCCTCTCACCGTTCGTGCCCGGTACGGAGTCCAGATCCACAAAGCTGCCCACGTTCGGATGGCGGGTCTTGCTGTACTCCTCCCAGATGTCGCTGCTGACATCGGCGGAGCCGCTGTTTTCCGTCTCCACATTGAGTATATCGTCATGAAATTCTTTCCAGAAGCTGTTTTTCTTTGGCATAAGCTAAATAACCGTCCTCCCAATTCGGCGGCAGTAACCCGCCGGGCACCCGCGGCATAGTATAAACCGGACGGCGGCCAAAAGGCGGTCGGGGCGCGGATAGTGCCTCTTACTCAGACTGCGCGGCATAGACAGCCAACAATAATCAACAGCCGGCGCGCAGCGGCGGAATGGAGTTTTTCATATGTGCGGAAATAATTACGGCGGTAATTCCTGTATCTGGATCATCCTTATCCTCATAATCATCTTCGGATGCGGAGGATACGGCGGCAGCTGCGGCGGCTGCGGCTGTGACAACAACTGCGGCCCCTGCTGCTGATAACAGAAGGGCGTCAGGCGGGGCTGGGAACAGTCCCGCCGCCTTTTTAAAGCTGAATCTATTCTGCTCAGGAGCGCTTCGCGCTTCTGTTTTTTCTTATCAGGTCCGGGGCTGCTGTCTGTCCCAGACCATCTTCCCGGCGATCTCAGCCGCCGCATCGTCGCCCCTCAGGGCGGCCAGCAGCTCAAAGCCGTAGTCCAGGGACGCGCCGGCCCCCTTGCCGGTTATGATGTTTCCGTCCCTCACGGCGTAGGGTCCGTCCAGCACCCGGGACGCCTGCATGTACTGCACATGGGCGGGATGGCACACGCAGCGCTTTCCCTCCATAAGTCCTGCCTCCTTCAGCACTCTGGGCGCGGCGCATATGGCGGCCAGCAGAAGTCCCCGCTCATTGGCCCGCTTCAAAAGCTCCAGCACGGGCTGGGTCTTCTCCAGCGTCTCCGTGCCCTTGAGCCCTCCGGGAATCACTATCATCTCGGCCCTGTCCAGCTCCACGTCTTCCAGCAGGCAATCTGCCTTCACCTGTACGCCGTGGCCGCCCGTGACCTCCGTACCGAAGGCTCCGGCGGTGCGCACCTCTACGCCGCCCCGCCTGAGTATATCCACAGGGGCCAGGGCCTCGATCTCCTCAAATCCGTCTGCAAGAATGACATAAACCATAGCCGTCTCCAATTTTCGCGCCGCGGGCGTCAGCGGCTTCGGGCCGCCCTTCTCTCACGGCGGCGCTGTCTGAACACATCCATCATAAAGGCGGGCAGGGTCCTTGCCATGCGCTTGAAGCGCCAGGGCTCCGTGAGCAGTCTGTACAGCCACTCAAGGCCCAGCTTCTGCCAGCCCTTGGGCGCCCGCTGTACCTGTCCGGCGTACACGTCCATGGAGCCGCCCAGTCCGGCCATAAGGCCCACGCTCAGCTTCTCCCGGTTGCGGCCCATCCAGTGCTCCTGGGCCGATGCGCCCAAGCACACCAGCAGCAGATCCGGGGACACGGCGTTTATCTTTTCTATCACGGGGCCGTCGTCGCTGAAATAGCCGTTGTTGATACCGGCAATCCTCAGTCCGGGACAACGTCTGCACAGATTCTCTGCGGCCTCCTCGGCCACGCCGGGCTTCGCGCCCAGCAGGAAAACCGTACCGCCCCGCTTGCCCAGCTCCTGCATGACAGACAGGCCGAAGTCAATACCGGCCACCTTTTCCTTAAGCGGCCGCCCCAGCAGCCTGGCGCCGTATATCACGCCAATGCCGTCCGGAAGGACCATCTCCGCCGAGTTGACAATCTCCTTGAGGGAGGGGTCGGCGCCGCACATGGAGACTATCTCCGCGTTCGGGGTGACAACTATTGCGGACGATCTGCTCTCCGTCAGCTCCATGCCGCGGGAGACAGCCTCATCCATGCTGATGCTGTCAAAGCTTATGCCCAAAACGTCGATTTTCATAAGGATCTCCATTCTACCGACTCTGTGTCATGCCAAGTGAGCCGGAAGCGGTTTTGAATGATCAGGTCCCGGTTCCGAGCATCAAAAAACCGAGCTGAAAACCAGCCCATTTAAATGATAAACTATATTATAACACTTCTATTTCTATTTTGTCTATATGTATTTCACTATAGAATTTAACAATTTAATGAAATTAACGCATCAGCCATTACTTGAAATCACCCAAAAATCCGGGGCGGGCCATTATTCACCCCGCTCCGCAAACCGCTCCCCCGCGCGAACGCGCATTTATAGAAATAATCTATAATACATGCGCGTCTATAGAAAACATCTATTTTACACCCTTTTGCGGCACGTCTATAATGAAATAAATGCTTTTATAAAATCAAAGTGTACAGGAGGGCTTTATTATGTTTCTTGACGCAATGGGCAAAGCATGTCCCATGCCCGTTATCATGGCAAAGAAAGAGCTTGACGCCGGATGCGGTGATCTTATAATAGCTGTGGACAACCCCACGGCGGTACAGAACCTCACAAGGCTGGCAAACGACAAGGGCCTGAGCGTGGAGACCGAACAGAACGGCGGCGAATACCGCGTCCACATCGTCGGCGACCCCTCTGCCGCTCCGGCTGAGGATGCTCCCGCTCCCGCCGCCCCCAAGGGCAACGGCTACGCGGTGTTCTTCGGCAAGGACCATGTGGGCGAGGGCGAAGGCGAGCTGGGCTACAATCTGGCCAAGATGGCCATCTACACCCTCAGCCAGTCCGACGAGCTGCCCGCCTCCATGCTCTTCATGAACAGCGGCGTAAAGCTGGTCACCGGGGACGAGCCCCAGATCATCGACAGCCTCAACGATATGATCGCTCAGGGCGTGCAGGTCCTGGTATGCGGCACCTGCCTGAATTTCTACGGCATCGCCGATCAGCTCAAGGTGGGCGTGGTCAGCAACATGTACGACATTCTGGGCAAAATGCAGAGCGCCGACAAGGTCATCACTCTGTAAACAAATCAGACAATTCAAATCAACTCCTCTCTTTCCCCGGCGGGGCAAAAAGTCCTGCCGGGGAATAATTTGTCCCGGAGCCCCCTTATCCTTGAAAAGTGCGCGGCAGCCTGCCCCTCATGCCGGAAAAGAAAATGTTTCTCTTTTGTCCCGATTTATGTTATTATATCCATAAGGGGTCGGGGGAGCTCAAATCCCCGGCCGAAACACGATAGAATTTTTAAAACGGGAGGATCCGATCATGAAATTTGAATGTGCCTTTATCTACGTGGGCCCCGACTGCGATCCGGCCAAGGACCGAGCCGTGATTGAGGGCGAGAAAGTCAACATGAACGTCATCGGCTGCACCAACTACGCCCAGGCCGAGGAGATCGCCAAGGAAATGGCGGCCAAGGGCTGCTCCGCGGTGGAGCTCTGCGCCGGCTTCGGCAACGACGGCATAGCGCGCATCAAGAAGGCCGTGGGCCCCGGCGTGGCTGTCGGCGCTGTGAAATTCGATTTCCACCCCGCCTTCGGCTTCAAGAGCGGCGACGAGCTCTTCGGATAAGCAGGACGCATAAACCGGCGGCGGCCGCAATGGCCGCAAATAACAGACAAAGGCGGCCTCCGCTTTCCCCGACGGCACATGCGGGGACCGGAGGCCGGGTCATATATCTATGGAAAACAATCACAAGCTGAAAGCCGAAACCCGGCTGCTGGCTCTGGATCTGGACGGGACCCTTCTGACGGATGAAAAGCAGCTCACCCCCCGGGGGGCCGAGTCCGTACACCGGGCGGTGGAGTCGGGCATAACGGTCGCCCTCGTGACTGGCCGCCCTCTGTCCGGGATACCTGAGCCTGTCATGGCCCTGCCGGGCATACGCTACGTCATCACCTCAAACGGGGCGATCACCACCGACCTGCAAAGCGGCAAAAAGCTGCGCACGGCCTGCATCGACCGGGCCGCCGCGCGGGAGATAGCCCGCATACCCATGGAGCGAGACCTGGTCCACAGCGCATTCATCGACGGGGCAGGCTACTGCGAGCCGCACTATTTCGAGCTCCAGTGGCAGTTCTTCGCCGGAAAGCCCCAGGAGTCCTACATCAGGGCCAGCAGGAGGCGGACCGACGACCTCATATCCCTTATGGACGGCAGCGAGGCCGGTGTGGAAAACATCTGGTTCATCACCCGCAGCCGGTCTGAGCGCAACGAGCTGGCCGAAATGATAAACAGCCGCTGGGACGTGAAGACCGTGCTGACCACCCCCACGGACGTGGAGGTGGGCGACCCCGGGGCGGACAAGGGCCTGGCCCTCAGGGAGCTAAGCGAATCTCTGGGCATCGACCGGAACGGCATCGTGGCCATCGGCGACAACGACAACGATCTGGGCATGCTGAAGGCCGCGGGCACCGCCGTTGCCATGGGCAACGCCCTGAAAAGAGTCAAGGAGATAGCGGATATCATCACGGACTCCAACGACGAGGACGGGGCCGCGAAGGTCATAGAGTGGCTGGCGGAGGAGAAGCTGCGCCGCTGAGAGGGAAAACAACAGAAGCAAATACACAACCGGACGCATAAATGGCGCGCTGCGAAAGCGGCGCGCCTGATTGCAGACAAAGCCATGCGGAAGAGTTTAAATCTGCTTGGGGGATTGTGAAGGGGGGCCGCCGGTCCCCCCTTCACGTTTGATCCCATGTAAAAATGGGGGCTTATCAATAAGTCCCCATTTTTGCGCTCAAGCTGTTAACAGCTTGAACGCGCCGCTTTCGCGTCGCGCCTGATTATTATTGTATTTTTTGACGGATACGGGTATCAGTGCTTGCCCAGATAGGCGGCCTTCACGGAGTCGTCGGCCAGCAGCTGGCTGCCGGGCCCGCTCATGGTGATGCGGCCCGTCTCCATGACGTAGCCCGTGTGGGCGGTTTTAAGGGCCATGTTGGCGTTCTGCTCGATCAGCAGGATGGTGACGCCCTGCTTGTTTATCTCCCTTATGATGTCGAATATGCCCCTTACTATGATGGGGGCGAGGCCCAGGCTGGGCTCGTCCATCATGATGACCTTGGGGCGGCTCATAAGAGCCCGGCCTACGGCCAGCATCTGCTGCTCGCCGCCGGAGAGCGTGCCGCCCGCCTGCCAGGAGCGCTCCTTTAAGCGGGGGAACAGGTCATAGACCCAGTTCAAGTCGTCGGTGATATTGTCGTTTCGGAGGTAAGCGCCCATTTTCAGGTTCTCCAGCACGGTCAGGTCCGGGAAAATGCGCCGTCCCTCGGGCACCATGGTGATGCCCTTTTTCACTATGTTGGTGGGATTTTCGCCGGTGATGTCCTCACCCTGCAGGATGATGCTGCCTCCGGCCGGCTTTACAAGTCCGGCGATGGTGCGCAGGGTGCTGCTCTTTCCCGCTCCGTTGGCGCCGATAAGGGTGACTATGTCCCCCTCGTTCACGTCAAAGGAGATGCCCTTGACGGCCTCTATGCCTCCGTAATTGACCTTAAGGTCCTTGATGCTGAGAATAGTATTACTCATCCTCGACCACCCCCAGATACGCGTCTATAACGTGCGGATTCGCCTGTACCTCCTCAGGCGTGCCTGTGGCAATCAGCTTGCCGAAGTCTATGACGTAGATTCGGTCTGAGAACTGCATGACCAGGTCCAGATGGTGCTCTAGCATGAATATGGTCAGGTCGTACTCGTCCGTGATCTACACGATGAACTCGCCCAGCTCCTGGGTCTCCTGGGGGTTCATGCCCGCCGCCGGCTCGTCAAGGAGCAGAAGGGTGGGGTCGGTGGCCAGAGCTCTGGCTATCTCAAGGCGGCGCTGCAGGCCGTAGGGCAGGCTGGTGGCCAGCTCGTCCTTGAAGCGGGCGAGGCCCTGCTCCTCCAGAAGCGCCAGGGTCTCCTCACGCATGCGCCGCTCCTCCGCGGCGGAAATGCGCAGGGTGGCCGAGAACACGTTGTGCTTTGCCCGCACATGCTTGGCGGTCAGCACGTTGTCGAACACGGTCATGGACTTCCACAGACGGATGTTCTGGAAGGTCCTGGCTATGCCCAGTTGGGTTATCTTGTCCGGGGTGGGGCTGACGACGGTCTCGTGTATGTATTTCTCGGCGTTTTCGCCCTTGTAGCCCTTTTTCATTTTGCCGTTCGGCTTGTTGGCCACGATGACCTTGCCGTTGAAGCTTATGCGGCCGTTGGTGGGCTCGTAAACTCCGGTGATGCAGTTGAAGGCGGTGGTCTTTCCCGCGCCGTTGGGGCCGATAAGGGCCACTATCTCGCCCTTGTTGACCTCAAGGGACAGGTTGTTCACGGCCACGACTCCGCCGAACTGCATGGTCACATCCTCAAGGCGAAGGACATTGGGTGCGGTTTTCTCACTTGTTTTGGGTGTGTTGTTATCACTCATTTCCTTCACCCCCTTCCGCCGCAGCGGCAGCGGCGACAGCTTTTTTCGCTTTTCGCCGCTTTGCCCCGAATGGATCTTTCAGGAATCCTCCTATGCCCTTGAAGCTGATCTCCTTGTCGCCCATGATGCCCTTTGAGAAGAAGAGCACGATGACCATGATGACCACGGAGAAGACGACCTTGCGGAAGCCGTCGCGGAAGAAGGGCACCGGCACGATTCCGAAGAGGGAGCCGCTGTCCAGAAAACGCAGCCACCACTCGTTGCAGGCGATGAACAGGAAGGAGGCTATGCAACTGCCCGAGATGGAGCCTATTCCGCCTATTACCACGATGAGCAGTATCTCATAGGTCATGGCCGTCTTGAAGGCCATGGCCTGTATGGTGGTCTGGTACATGGCCAGCAGGGCACCGCCCGCTCCCGCGAAGAAGGAGCTGATTATGAAGGACATCTGCTTGTGCTTGAACAGGTTGATGCCCATAGCCTCGGCCGCTATCTCGTCGTCGCGTATGGCCTTGAAGGCCCGGCCGTAGGAGGAGTTTATCAGCAGTATGATAAACAGTATACACAGCATGGCTATGAACACCGGGAAAATGCTGGTGAACTTTATCACGTTTCCGCCGATGTTGATGTTCATGTCGGTGAAGGCCGTGTATTTGCGCAACTGGTATGAGCCGTTGGTTATCTTGCCCAGCTTGTCCCACTGGAACACGGCGCGGATTATCTCCGCGAAGCCCAGGGTGGCTATGGCCAGATAGTCGGATTTAAGTCTGAGTACCGGTATGCCTATCAGGGCGGCGAATATGCCCGCGATGATGCCGGCGATGATTATGCATATTATGGCGCCGAAGAAGCTGCCCGCGCTCTGCCCGATGACGCCCTGGAGCATCTCGGGTATGGAGAAATGTATGTTGGTGCCGCCGGAATACTGGTACACGGCCTCTCTGTACTCATCGGGTATGCTGAGCATGGCGTACACATACGCGCCGATGAGCATGAAGCCCGCCTGACCCAGGCTGAACAGACCGGTGAAGCCGTTCAGCAGGTTCATGGACACGCAGACCAGCGCGAAGATGGAGCTCTTCTGCAGGACGGGTATCAGCATGGTGGTAAAGGAATTGCGGGGCAGATAGTTGTCAAGAAGAAACAGCAGCACATAAAATGCCACAAGGCAGATGATCGCTATAAAATTCTCCGTCTTCTTTTCGGAGCGTGGTTTCAAAGTTTTTTCCATAGCCTTCACCTCATACCTTATCCGTGGCCTTCTCACCGAATATACCGGTGGGCTTGACCATGAGAATGACTATCAGCAGAGCGAACGAGAAGGCGTCGGAAAAAGTGGTCCAGCCGAGTCCCTTTATAATGTTCTCGCAGATACCGATGATGAACGCGCCGATCACCGCGCCGGGGATGGAGCCTATGCCGCCGAACACCGCGGCGACGAAGGCCTTGAGTCCGGGCATGGCGCCGGAGGTCGGTATGACCGAGGAGTAGTTGGTAAAGTACAGCAGCGAACCCACGGCCGCAAGGAAGCAGCCGATGACGAAGGTGGCGCTTATGACCATGTCTATCTTTATGCCCATAAGCTGGCTCGCCTCAAAGTCCTTGGAGACCGCGCGCATAGCCATGCCGATCTTGGTGTATTTCAGGAGAAGAACAAGTATTATTACCAGCACAAGGGTGAGTATCGGCGTAACTATGGTGACCATTTTTGTGGTGGCTCCCCATATCGTCACAGACTCGGAGAGGAAGGGGATGGAGGGGTATACCTGGGGCAGACCGCCGGTGAAGTACAGGGCGCAGTTCTGCAGCAGGTAGGATACGCCGATGGCGCTTATCATTACCGACATGCGGGGGGCGGAACGCAGGGGCCTGTATGCCGCGCGCTCAATGAGAAAGCCCAGCACAACGGTCGCAACAAGCACCAGCGGGATGGATATGTACATGGGCATGGCCGTGGTGGCGTATATCATCACAAGACCCGCTACCATGAAAACATCGCCATGGGCGAAGTTTATAAGTCGCAACACGCCGTAAACCATGGTGTATCCTATGGCGATCAGCGCGTACTGACCGCCCACGGATATACCGTTGAGCAAATACGCCATGTTTGTATGCAAAAATTCTATCATTAGGTGGCGCTCCTCTGTTACTTAACCCAATACAGTCATGGCGGGGGTAATGTCCCCCCGCCATAACGGTAAAAGGCATATTTCTGTTAAATAACGCTGCCGCAGGGCTTAGAACTCGATGAGGTCATAGAAGACCAGAGTGCCGGACTCGGCGTCGAAGTTCTTGATGAAGGCCTGGTGACGGTCTGCGTCGCCGGTGTCGTTGAAGGCGATGTTGCCGGTTACGCCGTCATAGGTCACGCCGGGGAGAGCTTCCCAAACAGCGGCGGGATCGGTGCTGCCGGCGGCCTTGAGCGCCTCAAGAGCCACATAGTAGGCGTCGTAGCCGAGAACGGTGGTGGCAGCCAGCTCGTCGGTGCCGCCGTTGTTGGCCAGGTTGGTGGAGTCGCCGTTGATCCACTCGCGGATGCCGTCCTCGAACTCGGGGTTGCTTCCGTTGGCGTAGAAGGTGGAGCAGTAGACCTCGTTAGCGCCGTTAGCGGCTACGCAGGCGTCGGAGATAACACCGGAATCCCAGGTGTCGCCCGCTACGAGAGGAACAGTCAGACCCTGCGCGGCGGCCTGCTGGATGATCAGCTGTGCGTAACCGGTGGAGCAGGGAGCGAAGATGACCTCAGCGCCGGCGTTCTTGGCGTTGGTGAGGTAAGAGGTGAAGTCGGAGTTGCCCTCGGGGAACTGATCCTGGGTCACGGTCATGCCCAGATCCTCAGCCGCGGCCACGAAGTAGTTTACAAGGCCCTGGCCGTAGTCCTCACCCAGCATAGCCAGGCAGTAGACATTGTTGTAGCCCATGCTGTGTACCAGGTTGGCGTCGATGGTGCCCTGGTCGGGATCGGTGAAGCAGATACGATAGTAAATCTCGTTGCCGTCGGTGACCAGCACGTTGGTGCAGGATACGCCGATGATGGGGATACCGGCAGCCTCAAAGGTGTCGGCAGCTGCCATGGACACGCCGGAGCCGTAGGAGCCCAGGCAGACGGAGCAGCCGGCGGAGATGAGCTTGTTGGCCGCGGAAACAGCCTTGTCGTTAGCGGACTCGTTGTCAGCATAGACCAGCTCAACATTGTAGGTGGTGCCGCCGATGTCCACGGTGGGGGTCAGGGAGTTGGCATACTGCATGCCGAGAATCTCCTGCTTACCGCCGGAGCCGTTGTCACCGGACTGGGGCTCGTACACACCGATGTAAACGGTGTCGCCCGCGGGGGCGCCTGCAGAATCGCCGCCCTCGGCAGTGTCGCCGCCGTTGTCGGCGGGAGCGGTGCCGCAGCCGCACAGGCCGAAGGCCATGAGCATCGCGAGCACGAGGATGAGTGCCAAGAATTTTTTCACGTGTTTTTCCTCCTAAATTTTTTTGCTTTACGCAACGGTAAACCGCCCTCGGTAACAGGGGCTTTACCGACTGCATGAAAACTAAAACATATTATACAACGCTTTAATGCATTATTCAACAGTTAATTCCTAAATCGACCGTATATTTTTACTGTATTCTTTTATTTGCCTGCCTTAATTCCGCTGCGGCCGCCGCGCAGCGGGATGCGCGAGCTCTTATTTCGGCTCTTTTGCGCTGAATATTTTTCCTTTTCCCGCAAATCCTAACGCCGTAAGCACAGCCCCGGATATCTGTATCCCGGGGCTGTATCCGGGGCCTCCATCCGCCGCTTATGGGCGGCCCCTCTCTGTGTTTTCATCAAAAGCGGCAGACAGGAGATACGCATACATGATTTTATCCGAAAGCGCCACAGGCACAAACCTCATGCTGGCCTTCGCCGGAGAGAGTCAGGCCGGGACCCGCTACAGGCTGGCCGCTGCCGCCGCGAAGGCGGAAACGCTCCCCTGCATCGCGAAGGTATTTCAGTACACCGCCGGACAGGAGCTGGCCCACAGCGCCGTATTCCGGAACCGGCTCAAAGGCATAAAGGCCGACAGTCTGTCCGTCTGCGCCGACTTCCCCGCTGCGGACGGGGACGATGTGCAGGCTCTTTTGAACAGCGCCGCAAAATTCGAGACCGATGAGGCGGAGCTCATCTACCCCGCATTTGCGGACAAGGCCCGGCAGGAGGGCTTCAGTCAGATTGCGGACAGCTTCGCCGCCATAGCCGAAATCGAAAGAATACACGCCCGCCGCTTTAAAATGCTGGCGGAGCTCATGGCAAAGGGGCAGCTCTTCTCCTCCCCCGAGGACACGGATTGGCTGTGTCTCAACTGCGGACACCTATATCACGGCGCCGCGGCCCCGGGAAGCTGTCCCGTCTGCGGGCACCCACAGGGCTTCTTTATCAGGGCCGACCTGTCCTTTGCCTTCCCCTTTGAGGGGAAAATGAGTCGAAGGGGCGGATGAGGCGGAATTGCTTGCCGCAAGCATGTATCGTCATTCGGTGAATGGTATCAAGTCATTGCCAAGGACGGGGCCATGCGATTAGCAACGGTAAAAAAGAACCTCAACGCTGTCGCAGATTTTCAGCTTCGATCCCTCCAGGGGCGCCATTTTCTCTGTTGAGAGAAAATAGCGGAAAAGAGCGAGAAAAGGGGGCCTGGCCCCCTTTTCAAACCCCC
>JAFRAF010000240.1 GCA_017405545.1 Oscillospiraceae bacterium
CTACCTGTTTTTCCTGCTGCACACATTCTGCCGTCCGGGCTTATCACCGCCCGTCCGGAGCATAGAGGCAAAAATGTATTGCCTCTCCCCGCACTATGGCGTATTATATATACGACAGCGCTCAGCACAATAAAAATGCCCCGCCGCAGCGGAGCTTTAAGGAGGTAAAACCATGCCCTATGTTTCGATAAAGACCTTTCCCCGGGACAAAGAGGCCGGCAAAAGAGTCGTGGAGCAGATACAGGAGGTGCTAATGAAAAACTGGGATATCCCGGCGGATTACATCAGCATCTCTCTGGAGGAGATAGCTCCCGAGGACTGGGACAGCAGGGTCCAGATACCCGAGATAGACGCCCGGCCGGAGATCATGATGATAAAAGACGGAAAGAAGCTGTATTGATCATCGGACTGCTATGTGGTAATCAACGCAAAAAAACGGCGCGAGGGCAAGGTCCTCGCGCCGCTAAACATATCACCTGAGCATTTTATCTTCATATAACCTTCAGGCCTTTATGGTCGGCATCCCGCTATCCTCTTCTCCGGCGGCTCTTTTTCATATCGGCGTACTGCTTCACGCCGGAGATGCGGCTGTCGGAATCCTGCATGAAGCGCTTGAGCTTGTCCTCGAAAGACTCCTCCTCCGGGGACTCGGGTCTGCCGCCGCCCTGTCTGCCGTCAGAGCCGCGACTTTCCGCCGTGCCGGAGGCCGTGCCCCGGGGCGACGCATATCTGCGGGAGCCCTCCGCTCCCCTGCCCGTGCCGGAGCGCTGTTCACCGTATCTGCGGGGCGGCGGAGCAGCAGCGCCCTCCGCGCCCGCCTGCTTTATGGAGAGATTTATCCGTCCGCGCTCGTCTATGCCGATGACCTTTACGGTCACCTCCTGGCCGACTGAGAGGAAGTCGTTCACATCCCTGACGAAATCCGGCGATATCTCCGAAATGTGAACAAGTCCGGAACGGTTCGGCCCTATGCTTACAAAAGCCCCAAATTTGTTGATACCGGTGACCTTCCCCGGAAGGATGTCCCCCACTGCAAACTCCATATATGATTCTTTTTCCTCTCTATATGCTTTCTTTTGTTATTAATTTAAAAAGCCCGCGCCTGAACAAACAAGCGCGGGGCTTTTCTTACTCGTATGTATATATCGTCTCGTTCCTGTAAACGTAACCCAGCCGCTCCCGGGCTATCTGCTCCAGCACGGACTCATCCTCACTGTGCTCGATGGCATAGGAAACCGAGGCATTGGAAATCTCCAGCTCCGACGCCTGCTGCTGATAGGAGTTGAGCGTGGTCTTGGCGTCATCTATGCGGCCGCAGAGATTGACCAGTATGAAGCCGGCGTATAATATGATCGCCAGCACAACTATCTTAAGCACTATTCCGGAGCGTTTCAGTTTCAAGGCAAGAATCTCCAATCTGCCGCTTTGTATCAACATGGGGCGGGGCTCTCCGCAAACGGCCGGTGAAGAACCCGATATGGCGGCGCCCGTCTCAAAGGGCCGGGCCCGCGGCAAGCAAAAGTTCACAGCGCGTGTATCCGAATTAAGCGCTTTTGTTTTCAGCGCTCTTTTTATGTAAACACTGACGCATTATAAACTTATACCATGTTATTATAACCCCATCGATCACAAAATGGAAGACTTTTTTCAAAAAAACATAAAAAAATCTCAGCCCGCTGCGGATAAGTCCCAGGGGGACGGCGGCAATGCCCACAACGGCCGACCACAGCTTAAACACACCGGGGCTGAGTGTGCAGGCGTATATGCCCCCGGCCAGCAGGGCGAACACCGCCATGAACACGCGCTGTCTGCCCTCGCCCACCGTCAGCCCCAGCAGCATCAGGGCCGTCACGGACACAAGGCAGAATAACCCGTCGCACAAGGCGGTGACCGCCCGGACGGGCAGACGCCGGCGTATGGCCCGCAGCAGGTCGTAAAACACGCCGCAGGCCAGGCCCAGGCCCAGGGACATGTACATCTCCCTGAACTGGTAAGCCACGCTTATCTCCATGTCACCGGCCCATCAGCCGGGAGAAAAAGCCCCTGCCCCCCATGGACTGATTGAAATACTCCAGGGAGTCGATGTCCCCGCTAACGGCCGCCTCCCCGTTTTCCACCGAGAGCTTCTCCAGCTTCAGGCCCTGTCCCCTGACCTGCAGGTCCCCCAGCGAGGTCATTAGCGTCACCGTGTTCTCGTCAAAGCTCTCTATGTCCCGAACCCCGGTGACGGAGAGCTTTTTGCGCCCCTCCAGCACCAGATTCTGGGGTTTTTCCGCTATCCTGTAGTTGTCCTCGAATGTCATTGTGCCGGACCTCCTTTTTCGTATGCTAAATACTATTCTCCGGACGGGGAATGTATTCCGGCCGGCCATGTCGGGGGCCGGCAGGCTTTTGGTCCGTCCCGGTCCGCTCCACGGGACAAAATTAAAACTTTATTAACCCTTTTTATCATCGAGAGAGATAAAATGGATTGACTATGAGCGTAATGCATCGGCTTCGGCATTGAAAGCCGGGGCCTTCGTCAGCGGCACGGAGGCATACATGGACAACAGGCACACGGAAAACAAGATATACGACGAAAACAGCAGCTTGTGGAGAGAGCCCATCTTTCAGAGTCTGAGCCCTGAAAACAACGACTACTACAGCCCCAGTTTTCATGTCTCCGGAAGCTATCAGCCGGTCGAAAAGCCCGCAAGGCAGAGGAAGAGAAGCGGCGCTTTTCCCACGGTCCTGCTCTGCGTGCTCCTGTGCGCCATATGCTCCACCTTCAGCGCCTTCCTGGTGGTGCGCAACTACACATATGACATAAGGCAGAACCACGTGGTGGTGGTAAACGGAGGCGAGGACAGTCAACTCCCCGTCACCACCAAAATGCTGCCCTCCGGCGAGGATGCGGAGGACGCGGCACTCAGCGCCACGGACATATATTCTCTGGCGCTCAGCCAGGTGGTGGGCGTAAATCTCACAGCCACCGCCAACGTGTTCGGACAGAGCACGGAGAACGTGGTCACCGGCTCCGGCTTCGTGGTGAACGTGGAGGGCAAGTACTATATACTGACAAACTATCACATCGTCGAGTACAGCGTCCTGTACGGCTACGACATCTCCGTCGTTACCGGCAGCGGCATCAGCTACACCGCCACACTGGTGGGAGGCGACGAGACCGCCGACATCGCGGTCCTGCACGTGAACGCGGCTGAGCTGGTCCCCGTGGCCCTGGGCGACTCGGACAGCATCGCCGTGGGCGAGACGGTGTACGCCGTGGGCAACCCACTGGGCGAACTGACCAACACCATGACAAGCGGCATCGTCAGCGCCCTGAACAGGGAAATACGCACCTCCGAGAACCAGACAATCAACATGTTCCAGATGGACGCCGCCGTGAACACCGGCAACTCCGGCGGCCCGGTTTACAACAAAAAGGGCGAGGTCGTGGGCCTTGTAACCGCAAAATACAAAAACTCCGGCGTGGAGGGCTTGGGCTTCGCCATCCCCATAAACGACGTTCTGGACATCGCCACCCAGCTCATATCCAAGGGCTATGTCAGCGGACGCGCCTATCTGGGCGTGGCCGCCGGGGACGTGAGCCTCATGGCCTCCCATTATTACGGCATCCCCCAGGGCGCCTATATCAGCGAAGTGGATCCGGGCTCCTGCGCGGAGCTTGCGGGCATCTGCCGGGGCGACGTGATAACCGCCATAAACGAAGAGGAGATCCGTTCCGCCGGTGATCTGACCCGGGTGCTGGGCCGCTGCTCCGCAGGGGACAGCGCGGAGATCACCCTGTACAGATCCGGAAGCTTCCTCACCGTCAGCCTGAGCTTTGACGAAAAGATCGGCGGCTCCGGCGCCGGTGCGTACAGCGCTTTCACAAATTAGCAAGGGGATGCTCAGATGAAGAACACGCATTATCACTGGCTGGTGTGCGCCGGCTGTACGCTGATAATGTTCTGCACGGTGGGACTGGCCACGACCGCCTTTTCCGTATATCAGCCTTATATTATCGAACATGGACACATGACCAATACACAGGGCTCCGCGGTTATAACCGTGCGGAGCTTTTTTGGCTTGCTGCCCATGTTTTTTGTTGAAAAATATCTCAAAAAGCTGGGCCTGCGCATGGGCATAGTCGTCGCGGCCCTGGGCACGGCGGCGGCCTTCGCCTTCTACGCCGCGGCGGACAGCTTCCCCGGCTACTGTGTGGGGGCGGCATTCGCCGGAATGTTCTACGGTCTCGGCGGTCTTGTGCCCGTTTCCATACTCATCAGCCGCTGGTTCGTGGGCCACAGGGCCACGGCCATGGGCATAAGCGCGACGGGCTCCGGCGCGGCCACCATACTTACGCCGCCGCTCATATCCGCCATAGCCGAAAAATACTCCCTTGCCGCCGCCTTCACGAGCGAGGCCGTCTTCTGTCTGGCCTCCGCCCTTTTCCTGTTCATAGTCCTGCGGAACAGCCCCGCCGAAAGGGGTCTCGTCCCCCTCCCCGGCAGCGGCAGCGACAGGGCCTCA
>JAFRAF010000241.1 GCA_017405545.1 Oscillospiraceae bacterium
ATGGCAGATCTGCAGAC
Organism: Oscillospiraceae bacterium; assembly: GCA_017405545.1. GTDB lineage: Bacteria > Bacillota > Clostridia > Oscillospirales > Oscillospiraceae > RGIG2311. Next base: position 18 of record JAFRAF010000241.1, read on the forward strand.
CTGCGGCGGGCTTGAGGAGCTGGAGGGCCGGGAGTATTACGGGGAGTTCACCCCGGAGACCGACCCCATGGGCAGCGACAAGGAAAACCCGGTCAGCCATCTCAGCTACAGCTACTCAGCCCAGGTGGCGGCGCTGGACGAGGAGGGCCGGATCAAAAAAATCACAGCCGCCGTGGATCTGGGCATACCCATAAACATAAACGCCGCAGAGGGCCAGATAGAGGGCGGCATAGTCATGGGCCTGGGCATGGCCCTGACCGAGGATTTGAAGATAACAGATTGCAGGCCTAAGGCCAGATTCGGCACGTTGGGCGTGCTCAGAGCGACCCAGGTCCCGGATATCGAGGTAAAGCTCGTCCGGAGCGACGCGGTACTGGACCACTCCTACGGGGCAAAGGGCGTGGGAGAGCTCTGCCTTATCCCCACTGCCCCCGCTGTTTCCGGGGCATACTATAAATATGACGGAAAGATCAGATTGACTCTGCCCATGGAATATACTTTCTATTCAAAGAAGGGAGGCAAGTGATGTCGGACAGCATAGGGACTCCCGTGATAAAAAAAGACCACTGTGATAAAATAAGCGGACGCGCCCTGTACACGGACGACTGGCCCATGGACGGCGTGCTGTACGGACGAATCCTGCGTTCGAAAAAGGCGAGGGCAAGGATAGTTGATATACATCTGCCCCCTCTGCCTGAGGGTTGTTACATTATTGACAGAAATGATGTGCCCGGAGTCAACAGGGTGCACATCGTAAAGGACGACTGCCCTGTCTTCGCGGATGATACCGTGGAGTACATCGGCGAGGCCATACTCATGGTGGCCGGGCCGGACAAAAAGGAGACCGGGCGCATACGGGATTCCATAGAGGTGGAATACGAGGAGCTGGAGCCGGTGCTGGATGTGCTGAAATCCGAGGAGTGCTTCTTTGAGTACGGCTGCAGCCGGGGCGACCTGGACGCGGAGCTGGAACGGGCGGATTTTGTCTACGAGGAGCAGTTCCGCTCCGGCAGTCAGGAGCAGGCCTATCTGGAGGTCCAGGGCATGGAGGGCATGTGGCAGGACGGGATAACAAGCGTCCGGGGCTCCATGCAGTGCCCCTATTATGTGCACAGGGCCCTGGCCGGGGTCATGGCCGTGGACGAGGACCATGTCCGCGTGCTGGGAGAGGTCACCGGAGGCGGCTTCGGCGGCAAGGAGGACTATCCCTCCATACTGGCGGCCCAGGTGGCCGTGGCGGCGAAGAAGACCGGCAAGCCCGTCCGCTGTGTGTTTGAGCGGAGGGAGGACATAGAGTGCACTTCAAAGCGCCACCCGTCACTATATAATATAAAGGCCGCCGTCAGGGACGGCCGGGTCACGGCGCTGGATGTGGACATCGTACTGGACGCCGGGGCATACACGACCCTTTCCGCCGTAGTGCTGCAGCGCGCTGTGATAGCGGCGGAGGGTATATACAACATACCCGTGCTAAAGGTGCGCGGCCGCGCCATGAAGACGAACACCGTGCCCAACGGGGCGTTCAGGGGCTTCGGCGGGCCACAGAGCTTTTACGCCCTGGAGCTGCTTTTTGACCACATCGCCCAAAAGCTGGGCAGGGACAGTCTGGAATTCAGGCTGGAGCACTGCGCCCAAAAAGGCGACCCCACCTCCACGGGGGGCATATTCCATTTTGACGTGCCCATACCCGAGATGGTCGAGGAGCTGTCAAAGCTCTGCGGATATGGGGAAAAACACAAAAAGTACGCCGCTGAGCAGAGCGGCAGATACCGCAGAGGCATAGGTATGTCCCTGTTCTACCATGGCGCGGGCTTCACCGGCGCGGGGGAGCGGGATATGATAAAGGCCGTCCTGCGGCTGAAAAAGAACAGAGATGACAACGTGGAGATACTCTCCGCGAATATGGACATAGGCCAGGGCCTTACGACCACATTCGCCAAAATCGCGGCGAGGGAGCTGGGCCTGCCCCTTGACAGGGTGACTGTCGCGGACCCGGACACGTCTTTCGTGCCGGATTCCGGCCCCACAGTGGCCAGCCGCTCAATAATGGTGGTGGGCGAGCTCATACGCCGGGCCGCCGCAAGACTGAAAGAACAGTGGGTCAGCGGGGAGGAGTGCATCGTAGAGGAGCGTTTCCGGGAGCCGGATTTCGTGCTGCCCTTTGACCCGGAACGTTTCGAGGGCGACGCCTATCCCACATTTTCATGGGGAGTGCAGGCGGTTGAGCTGGAGACTGACACCCTCACAGGCTATACGAGGATACTGGGCGCCTGGGGCGATTATGACATAGGGACCGTTATAGACGAGAACATAGCCAGGGGGCAGATGGAGGGGGGCTTCCTCCAGGGCATATCGTACGCCTCCATGGAGCAGATACCGGCGGATAAGAGCGGGCGGATAAGAAACAGCAGCTTTTCCGACTACCTCATACCCACCGCCGCGGATATACCTGTGCTGGAGACCATATTCCACCCTGTGGAGTACTCCGACGGCCCCTACGGCGCAAAAGGCGCCGGAGAACTGCCGACGGCGGGCGGCGCACCCGCCTGGCTGATGGCCATGCAGCAGATAGTGTGCAGAGAGCTGAACTGTATACCGTTCACCACTGAGGATACCCTCAGGACCCTGGGGGAGGTGTCTGAATGATAGAATTCGTACTCAACGGAGAAAAAGTGAGCTGGGAGGGGCCGGATACGGAGCGCCTTCTGGATGTGCTGAGAGAGGATTTCCGCCTTACGGGCGTCAAGTGCGGCTGTAAGGAGGGGGAGTGCGGGGCATGCAGCGTCATATTTGACGGGGAGCTGGCCAACTCCTGCCTCATACCCATGGCCAAGGCCGACGGGGCAGAGATAATGACCATAGAGGGGCTGAGAGAGCTGGACTGCTTCCGGGTTCTGGACAGGGCCTTCGCGGAGCCGGCCGCCGTACAGTGCGGCTTCTGCACCCCGGGCATGGTGCTGGCGGCTTACAGCCTGCTGAAGAAAAACCCCCATCCCGACGAGAATGAGATAAGAGACGGCCTCTCGGGCAACCTATGCCGCTGTACGGGCTACAGGGCTATAGTCGAGGCTGTGAAGCTGGCGGCGAAGGAGGGCGGCAAATGGTGAGACCTGAGAATTTAAACGACGCCCTCAAAACCCTCAGCCGTGGCGGTATGACTATCTGCGCCGGAGGGACCGACGTTATGGTGTATCCCCCGGAAAACGCCCGCCTGCTCATGGTGGACAGACTCCCAGAGCTCAAGCTTATTGAGGATTTGGGCGACGCTGTGCGCATAGGCGCGGCAGTGACCTTCACCGAGGGGATAGAGAGCCCCATCGTGCCGGAGCTCATGAAGGCGGCTCTGCGCCGCATAGCCGCCCCGGCCATTCGCAACATGGGCACCTTCGGCGGCAACATTGGCAACGGCTCGGCCAAGGCGGACTCGGTGCTGATAGATTTTGTACTGGACGCAAAGCTGGAGCTTGCGTCGATTAGAGGCACGAGAACGCCTGACATAGATAAATTTTATCTGGGCAGGAAGAAGCTGGACCTTGCGCCGGACGAGCTCATCGCCGCGATATTCCTTCCGAAGCCGAAGGGCAGCTGGTATTACGAAAAGGTAGGCGGACGGGAAGCGCTGGCCATATCCAGACTGTCCTTCGCCGGGGTGATAGACGTCCGGGACGGGGTGATCACATCCCTGTCCGCGGCTTTCGGCGCGGTGGCGGACACCGTACTGCGCTTTAAGGAGCTGGAGGCCATGCTTACAGGCAAAAGCCTTGACGAGGCCCGGGCAATGAAGCCGGACTTCATAGCCGCCTATGACAGGGCCATCGTGCCCATAAGAGGTAGGGTGTCCGAGACCTGGCGCAAGGAAGTGTGCCTGAATCTTCTGCGCGATTTCCTAAGTCAAAACGGGATATGAGAATAAAAAAACCGGGGCTGCTCAAATGCAGTCCCGGAAAATTGACACGGCCCCGGAATAATGATATTATAGTGTTGAGCCGGTCAATATTTGATTGGTTTTTTCTCGGTGATTTGTTCTCCCTTGCAAGTCCGAACAAATCACCGCTTTTTTTCTTGCCTTTTTTTATTTTTTTTGTTATACTGTCTCCAGCCCTTGAGGGCGGCGGCAAGTGCCGCCCTCCGTGCTGTTTTTTTGGGGAAGCCCTTCTATTTTAGAAGGGCTTTTGTTTTTTCTTCTAACTCTTTGAGGCTTTCGCTTTCTTTAATCATTAGAAGAAACTTGTAAACCATTTTATTTTCGGTTTCTTCTCTTGCAATCTCGGCTTGATTCATTTCTTCGTTCATTGCTTCTCCTTTCTGGAACTTGCCGCAATAATAAAAATAATTCAATTACAAATTGAAAACCCTATCTTTTCTTCTTCACCGGGCAGGTGAGAAGGGCTGTGAAGCATTCATCCCCGGCTGTGAACTCCATGCTGCTTGAGTCAAAGCTCCGCTGGGGATACCTGACCAGCTTCAGGAAATCCTTCACGGGGGCGATATTGTCAAAACCGAAGCCCTTGCCCCGGAAGTGCATGGGCACGACAATTCTCGGCGAGAGCTGTTCAACCGTGCGGGCCGCCTGCTTCGCGTCTATGGTGTAAAAGCCGCCCACGGGTATCATCAGCAGATCGGGCGAGCCGATAGACGCCGCCTGCTCTTCTGACAGAAGGTGACCCAGATCGCCGAGGTGGACTACGCGCAGGCCCTCGGCCTGTAAAATATGTATGGTGTTTTCTCCCCGCTTCGCGCCCCGGGCGTCGTCGTGCCAGCA
>JAFRAF010000242.1 GCA_017405545.1 Oscillospiraceae bacterium
AGAGGGCCGCAATATACGCTCTATCGAGACTCTCACAGGCGTCGACCTCATCATCGACGACACGCCTGAGGCCATCACGATTTCAAGCTTTGACCCCGTCCGCCGCGAGATAGCAGACTCGCTCTGGAAAAGCTCATCATAGACGGACGCATACATCCCGCCCGCATCGAGGAGATGGTGGAGAAGGCCCGCCGGGAGGTGGACGCCACCATCAAGGCCGAGGGCGAGCGCGCCGTCTTGGTGACCGGCGTCCGCGGCCTGCATCCGGAGCTCGTAAAGCTCATAGGCCGCCAGAAATACCGCACCAGCTACGGACAGAACATCCTCAACCACTCCATAGAGGTGGCCCATGTGGCCGGACTGCTCCACGACATAGGAAAATCCATCGACCACGAGGTGGAGGGTTCCCACGTCGCCATAGGCGTGGACCTGGCCAGAAAATACAAGGAGAGCGAGGCTGTCATCCACGCCATCCATGCTCACCACGGGGACGTTGAGCCCCAGACCGTTATCGCCTGCATCGTGCAGGCCGCGGATACGATTTCCGCAGCCCGTCCCGGCGCCCGCCGCGAGAACATAGAAAATTACATCAAGCGCCTTGAAAAGCTGGAGGAGCTCACCAATTCCTTCAAGGGCGTTGAAAGCTCCTACGCCATACAGGCGGGCCGTGAGATACGCATCATGGTCAAGCCCGACGAGGTGTCCGAGGACGAGATGGTCCTGCTGGCAAGGGATATCGCCAAGAAGATAGAAAACGAGCTGGAGTACCCCGGCCAGATAAAGGTCCACCTGCTCAGGGAGACCAAGGCCATCGAATACGCGAAATAACCCCGAAAAAGCGACTGTCAATAAAACTCTATCGACACAAAAGGCATGATCTTCGGATCATGCCTTTTCCTTTTATGTCCGGCTTTATTTTGACTTCAGCAGTCCCATCGACACTTTTTCATATCCACCCTGCCGTTTTCCCTAAACTCCACGCCCTCGGCCTCCAGCAGCTCCCTCTGCTCGGGAAAATGCGGGGCCGTGCGGCCGCTGTGGTCCACCACTCTGTGGCAGGGATAGTCCCCGTAGAGTTCAGCCATGCTCAGCACTTTGCCCACAAGACGGGCGTTTCTCTCTCGTCCGGTCAGTCGTGCTATCTGCCCATAGCTTGCCACTCTGCCCTCCGGTATGTCCTCCACAACTGAGAGTATCTCGTATATCAAGTTCTCATCCATGGCGCACTCCTGCCTTACTGAATCGGGGCGTAGTCCCCGTCTTCCGATAGTATAGTCGTCTGCCCCCAATTATACCCCATCAAGCGGGGAAAGCAAAGCACAGTTTGTGTCCGTGAGCCCCAATATAAAAGGCCGGAACGCCCTGCGCTTTCAGCGCGCGCGTCCCGGTCTGCTTATCCCGTCGGCGGGCAGAGGATCATTATGCCCGCCGCGGTCTTTTAAACAGCATAGCCTACAGTATCATCATGCTCAGAAGCACCGCCGCCACGCTTACGGCGGAACCGGCCAGCAGCTGGGCCAGACTGTGCCTGCCCAGCTTGATGGACGAGGCGTAGGCCGCCCCGATGAGCAGGGCGCAGGGTATAACCGCAAGGGGGGACAGCTGCCAGGTCAGCAGTGCCGTGGGGGCCGTGAGGGCGCAGGAGTGTCCGCTGGCCTTGAAGTGAAGGCCCTTGTTCAGAATAAGAAGCGCCGCTATGGACAGCACATATGACAGAAGCAGCACCTTTGTCACATGGCAGCAGGGGTTCAGCAGCATCCAGATAAAGCCGATCAAATACCCCGCCGCGCTGAACACCATGGCGGCGTTCCTCTGCCGGCTTCTCCTGTCGGCGCTCTTTTTTATCAACTCGCTTGCCGGATATGCCAGTGACGGTATCAGCAGAAGGCAGACCTCCAGCATTATGAACTCCCTTATGCCCAGCACATGGGCCGGCATGTAAAGCAGCAGGACCGTCAGGCCCGTAATTATCGACGGCACTGTGGCTACGCGTATTATCCTGTCTATCCTTCTGTCCGCCAGTTCCATTTTATGACTCCTTTCCGCCGCCCCGCCGGCGGCTTATGCCGCTTCCGGATTTTCCCCTTCAAATGCCAGGAGAATGCCTCCGGGCTCCGCGTAATAGCTGCAAAGCCCTCTCAGCGGGTATATCCTTATGTCCAAATCCTCCGGGCCTCCCAGATGCTCCGTGATGGCTTTTTTCAGCTCCTCGGCACCCTTTTGATTCTGACAGTGGGCTATGAGCATCTTGCCGCCCCTGTAGCCTCTTTTCTCCACCTCGGACAACATGTCCCTTCTGGCTCTCGCTCTTCCTCTGGACTTTGTGAGCAGCTCCAGCTTCCCGTCCTCGCTGCCGGTGCCCAGTATCCTTATGCTCAGCACCTCAGCTGCCGCGGCGGCGAGCTTGCTCACCCTGCCGTTGGCCGCGAAGTTGTGAAGGGACTCCAGGGAGTAGAGCAGATGGGTGCTCTTGCGGTACTCGGCCATCTTCCCGCAAACGCTGTCAAAGTCCAGCCCCCGTCTGAGCAGATCCCTGAGCTTTTCCATTAGCAGCAGGACCCCGGGGCCCGCCGATCGCGTGTCAAATACCTTTATGTTTCTGTCCCCGTTCTCCTCGAGGCAGAGAGCTCTTGCCGCCATAGCGGAGCAATAGCTGCCGGAGAGGCCTTTTGTTATGGGGAATACATAGACGTCCTTCTCCTTGCCGTAAGCCTCCGCCCACTCGGTAACGCTGGGGCAGGAGGTGTGGCTCCTGCCGCCGTACTTTCTGAGCTGCCCTATCATGGCGTCGACATCCAGCGACTGATCATCCAGATATTCAGTGTCGGAGTAAATCTTCAGGGGCACAACGCTCAGCGGAAGCTCCTCCATATCAAATACATCGCAGGATGAATCCGCTACTATTCTCACATCCATGAGACGTACCTCCAGTGATCATTTAATATATCCGCTTAACAGATTTAAGCCACACCCGAGGGTGTGGCTACATAATACATGATTATATTTATCTTGTCAACGGTTTTTTAAAAACTTATCTCTGGATTTTAAAAATTTTTAT
>JAFRAF010000243.1 GCA_017405545.1 Oscillospiraceae bacterium
ATACAGCTCCGTGTATTTCCTCGGCGTAACCTCCAGTTCCTCACAGGTTGTGATAATGCTGCCGAATCGGCCTGCCATGCCCTTTTCAGTGATTATGCCCTTGCTCATGCCGAAAGTGCCCAGACCGCATATGAATGCCGTATGTCTCTCGGACCAGTTGGAGGCGTACTGATGTATGAGTCTGAACCTGGGGTCGGTGGTGGGGAACGAGGCATCGTAACCCTCGGCTATGAGCAGATCCCGAAGCATCTCGCCGCACTTCGCCATGAACTCCTGTCCCTCGATTCTGGCGTGCAGCCACTCTTTCGACGCCATTACCGGGTCAACGGCGTTTGATTTTTTAACTCTCTCGGAAAAAGGAAGAAAATATGATACCACTCTTTTTGCCCCGGGCGTCCAGAAATCCGGGAGAGTGTATAAGGGGTGAATGACTTCGGGCTCCCTGAGTTTTTCAAACAGGGGGTCGGCCGCGTCCGCCACCGCGATAAGCGGCGCGTCGTACATCTTCAGCCCCACAAGGGAGGGCTCGATGGCGTCCTCTTCCTGCACATAGTTGCCCGGGTCATTCTCGACGAACTCGCTGAGTACCTGCAGCAGTTTTTCGTTTGTCATAATAATCTCCAATCCGCCGCTCTGATTTGACGCAGTGGTGATATTAAACTCCGCAAGCGGCAAACGGAGCTTGAATCATATGCCGCTGCCGGATATGCGCAGCGCACCCTTTTACCCGGCGTCGGGCGCTGAACATATATCCTGTATTTCAGATTATACCATACCGCAGCCCGATTATAAACAGCAAAAACCCGGCTTTAAATATCACCTTTTTCGATTAACCGGTATTATTGCAAAGAATAAGTCCACCGGGACGTAAAGCGCCCCGGGGCTCGGACACAGAAAGACGCGCTGCCCTCTGCGGGAAGCACGTCTTTATTCGGCCGCTTTTATTCAGTTATTCTTATAGTCTCCGCGCTGAGGCATTTGCCGCTGCCGGCGTCGATCCGGAACAGGGCCCCCTCCAGCTTGGCAGGGCCGGGCGCGGTGTCAAATCGCTCTCTCGGATTGCCAAGGAACATGGACACCGACTGCTCCGGCTTTACGCCCAAAACAGATATGGCCGGGCCTGTCATGCCCACGTCGGTCACATAGCCCGTGCCGCAGGGCAGCACCATGGCGTCGGAGGTCTGAACGTGTGTGTGTGTGCCGTAAACAGCGCTGACCCTCCCGTCCAGATGGAAGCCCATTGCCAGCTTTTCGCTGGTGGCCTCGGCGTGGAAATCCACTACTGTCACCGCGGGACACTCCTCCTTGAGCAAACGATCCATGGCCAGGAAGGGGTTATAAGGCCCGAAATCCAGAGAGAGCCTGCCCAAAAGGTTTACAACCATCACCCTGCCGAAGGGCGCGTCGAAGACTCCGTATCCCCTGCCGGGATTCTGGGGCGCCAGATTCAAAGGCCTGAGTATATAGGGGCAGTCGTCCAGATACGGGACTATGCTCATACGGCGGAAGGTGTGGTTTCCCAGAGTGATAACGTCCGCCCCCGCGTTGAATATCAACTCAGCCTGCTGAGGCGTTATGCCGAGATTCGAGGCGTTTTCCCCGTTAACCACGGTGAAGGACGCGTCGTAAGAGCGCTTCACACCGCGGAGCTTGTCGCAGAGAAAATCCAGGCCGCTCTTGCCCACCACATCGCCTATAACAAGAATATTATTCGCCATCTGCTGAGATGCCCTCCGGTACCCTCAGTCTGACCGCTCTGTGGAGGTTCTCCGCCTCCACCTGCTCCCAGGAGCCGCCGTTCTCCCCGTCAATGGTCCACGAGACCGGGCAGTCAAAGCTGAATTTAATCTTTTTCGTGTGTATGAATCTGATGTGCTCGGAGTCGTAATTCTGCCGAAGGATACCCATTATTATCGTGTTCATATCCACAATGTTCTGGGGTTCTTTTATAAGTATGGCCTCAAAGAAGCCGTCATCCAGACCCACATCGGCCCTGTCCAGCTTCACAAGGCCGGCAACAGACAGAGAATTCATCACAGCGCCGAATACATAGTCTCCCTCTTCCCTGCCCCCGTCGTGCTCCACCACCGTGTGTATAGAGCTTATCTTCGGCAGGTCGGCCAGGCCCTCCAGCACATATGCCAGATGGCCCAGCATATTTTTGTTCGACTGGGGCGTGGAATAGGCCACGTCCGTAAAGGCGCCGAAGGCGGCAATATAGGCGAAGTGTCTGTCATTGAAGCGGCCCACATCGATAAGATGCTCCCTGCCGTCCAGTATGCTCCGGACCGCCTTGCCTGGATTCCGATCCAGCTTAAAGTTGGAGGCCATATCATTGGCGGTGCCTATGGGGACGTATCCCATGGGCGGAGGGTTATCCGCACGCATCAGCCCGTCGATGGCGTCGCTGACGGTGCCGTCGCCGCCCAGGCATATCAGAAGGTCGTATTCAGGTGCGAACTGCCTTGCGTACTCATTGGCGTCGCCGCTTTTTGTGGTAAAGTAAACCGTGGCCGCATGTCCGTCAGCCGCCAGTTCCCGCAGGACATGGTGCAGGGCCGTGCTGTACTGACCCTTGCCCGATACAGGGTTTACTATAAGCATAACGTCATTTTTCAATCGGGTTGTTCTCCATTCCAACGCTCAAGCGAGCGGTTTTTCATATTCTCCGGCACGTAACAGCGTATATCAGTCAAGCACTCTGACTCTCAGGACTCCCTCTATACTCTCCAGCTCGGAGATGAGCTCTGGGTGGGGAGAGTCCATATCTATCATAGTATAGGCGTCGGCAAGCTTTTTCATTCCGGCATTGACCATGTTTTCGATGTTTACGCCCTTTGAGGACAGGACGCCGGTTATTCTGGCTATCATGTCGGGAATGTTCTTATGGATGATGCAGACTCTGGGGTCCCCGGTGCGTGGCATATACGCCTTGGCAAAGTTGACGGAATTCACTATATTGCCGTTTTCCAGATAATCGGCTATCTGCCGCGCCGCCATAATGGCGCAGTTGTCCTCGCTCTCCGGGGTGGATGCGCCCAGATGGGGAATGGCTATCACATGAGGTATGCCCACCAGCTTTTCATTGGGGAAATCGGTGACGTAGCAGGCCACCTTTCCCTTGTCGATCGCTTCTATCATGGCGTCGTCATCCACCAGCTCCGCCCTTGAGAAGTTGAGCAGGCGTATATCCTGCTTCATCTTGCCCAAGGCGTCAGCGTTTATCAGGTGGTGGGTCGCCGGGACATAGGGCACATGTATGGTGATGTAGTCGCTGCTTGAAAAGATTGTGTCCAGCTCATTTGCGTGGATTATGGATGAGGAGAGATTCCAGGCCCCGTCCACGGACAGATAGGGGTCGTATCCGTAGACCTTCATACCCAGCTCGATAGCGGCATTGGCTATGCGTCCGCCCACGGCTCCAAGGCCGATTACACCCAGGGTCTTCCCCTTTATCTCGGGACCCACAAAGGCCTTTTTGCCCTTTTCAACCGCGTCTGCAATATTGTCGCCGCTGCCGTAAAGGCTCTTTACCCACTCTATTCCACCCACAATATCTCTCGACGACAGGAGCAGAGCGCAGAGGGTGAGCTCCTTCACCGCGCTGGAGTTGGCTCCGGGGGTGTTGAATACCACAATCCCCTGCTCAGAGCATTTATCAATGGGGATGTTGTTGACTCCGGTCCCGGCCCTCGCTATGCATTTGAGCGAACCGCCCATATCATAGTCGTGCATATCGGCTGAGCGGACCAGTATGGCGTCCGTCTGTTCCGCGCCGCTGTCTATGGCGTACTTATCCGTATCCAGAACGTCCAGTCCCACCTGTGCGATATTGTTAAGCGTCTTTATGTTAAACATTATCTGTGCTCCTTTTCAAACTCATACATATACTTGCACAGGGCCTCTACGCCCTCAACAGGCATGGCGTTATATATGGAGGCCCTTATCCCCCCGGTCTTTCTGTGGCCCTTGAGATTCACAAGGCCCTTTTCCGCAGCCCCGGCCACAAATGCCTTGTCCAGCTCCTCGGAGGGAGTGCGGAAGGTGACGTTCATGCCGGAACGGGAGCCGCGCTCCACGGCGGTCCTGTAGAAGCTGCTGCTGTCCAGACAGCTGTACAGCAGTCCGCTCCTCTTTTCCCTGAGCTGTTTCATCGCCTCAAGTCCGCCCTGCTCTTCCACCCATTTGAGCACCAGACCCAACATATATATCGTGTAGCACGCGGGGGTGTTGGGCATGGAACCGCCGTCGTACATGGCTTTATAGCTCATAAGGGTGGGGGTATAGGGCAGTTCCATGCCGATGAGCTTTTTGTCCAGTATCACGACTGCCATACCCGCGGGGGCCATATTCTTCTGCACGCCCGCGTATATAAGACCATACCTTGAGACGTCAACGGGCTTGGACAGTATATTGGATGACATGTCACAGGCGACGGGCACATCCCCGGTGTCGGGTATATAGTCCCAC
>JAFRAF010000244.1 GCA_017405545.1 Oscillospiraceae bacterium
GGAGGCCCTGCTGGCGGCCCAGCCCCAGATCATAATAGACCTGGGCGATTACAAGGGCGGTATGGAGGAGGACCTCAACGCCCTGCAGGAGCAGATAGGCGTGCCTGTGATATTCCTGCAGGCCGATCTGAAGCACATGGCTGCGGCCTACAGAACGCTTGGCGAGCTGCTGGGCTGCTCTGACAGGGCTGAGGAACTGGCATCCTTTATAGAGAAGACCCTTGAAATGGCGGAGGAGAATTCTGCGAAGATCGCACCCGAGGAGGCCCTTTCCGTAATGTATACCTCCGGCGCTGCGGGCCTTGACACCAACGCGGATGGTTCATCTCAAGCCCAGGTTCTGGGACTGGTGGGCGCAACCAACGCCATAGTTGTGGATGAGGTCAGCAACAAGAGCGGCGGAAATACCATAGATATTGAGCAGCTCTACAACGCCGACCCGGATGTGATCATTTTCTCACCGGGCAGCATCTATGAGACGGTGGCCGATGATAGCGCGTGGCAGGAGCTGGACGCCGTCAAAAACGGCAACTGTTTTGAGATACCCGATCAGCCCTACAACTGGATGTCCAACCCTCCGTCCCTCAACATGGTCATGGGAATCTGGTGGCTTGGGAATCTGCTCTACCCAGACGTATATGACTATGATATGTGCGAGATGACGCAGGAGATATACAAGACCCTGTGGGGCTACGACATGAGCGCGGACGAGGCGCAGCAGATGCTGGCCGATTCCACCCTTAAGGCTGTCAGCGTACAGTAGCGCAAGCCGCGCCGACTGCGTGCGGTCAAAAAAAACAAAAGCAAATACAGGTGTTCAATCCCCGCCGCGGCGGGGATTGTTTCTTTATTATAATTGCAGTTTTCACATTTTTTGACAAACCAGATGTTCAATAAATTGCTATGCTTTCATGGGCTATTTTTTCGATACAAACGCAAATAATGAAGAGTGGTTTTCAACTCGCGCAGCGAAAAGAAAACGAAAAAGCGGAAAGGAATGGAAAAATGGCGACGGAAAGCAGGGAGAGAAGGACTGCCGCGCGCTTTATGGCCCGCTGTGTCTGCCCGCTGCTGATACTGTTTGTCCTGAGCGGTACGGCACAGGCATACGACATGGTGACGCAGCTGGTGCCCATGGGCGACGCGGTGGGGATATATGTACAGATGCAGGGCGTATTAGTGGTGGACGCCGTGAAATATGACAGCGACGAGGGTCAGATATCCCCGGCGAGGGAGGCCGGTATACTCCCGGGGGATGTTATCACAAATATCGCGGGCAAATGCATAGAATCCGCCGAGGATGTGTACGCGGCGGCCGAGTCCATGGACGGCAGCCCAGTAGCTGTGACGCTGCGCAGATACGGGGAGGAAAAGCATGTGAGCCTCACGCCCCATTTTAACGGCGAAAAATTTGAGCTGGGCCTGTGGCTTCGCGACAGCATGGCCGGTCTGGGGACACTGACATACTATGACCCCGACAGCGGCGGCTTCGGGGCTCTGGGGCACTGCGTCAGCGATATGGACACGGGGGTCACCGTGCCCATAAGCTCGGGAAGGCTCATGAGCTCCGCCATATCCGGCGTGATAAACGGCGGCGACGGAGAGCCCGGCCAGCTCCAGGGCGGCATAGACGGGGACAGCAGCATAGGACAGGTGGACAGCAACACAGAGTCGGGAATCTTCGGCAGCCTATCGGACAAAGCCCTGACTGAGGGGCGGCAGGCCCTGCCCATAGCCCGGGACGGGGAGATAAAGACAGGCCCGGCAACTATTATATCCACCGTGCGGGGGACGCAGCCAGAGCAGTTCGACGTGGAGATAACGAGACTTCACTCCGGGGGCAGGGGCATGACCCTAAGGGTGACTGACGAGGAACTCCTCAGCGTCACCGGAGGCATAGTTCAGGGCATGAGCGGCTCTCCCATTATTCAGGACGGCAGACTTGTGGGCGCCGTTACCCATGTACTGATAAACGACTCCACCAAGGGCTACGGCATATCCATCGAGGGGATGCTGAGCGCCGGCGAGGACCGGTCCGCAGACATATCGGATGCGGCGTAGATGAAAAAGCATGTATGGGGCAGACCGACTGTTCGGCCTGCCCCCGTTTCTGCATCCGGGGGCAGAACTGCTTTTACACAGGGCTGTATTCAAAACAAAGGACCGGGGGATTTTTGTTATATCTGCCAATTGAATTTACTATGATACTATGATATCATGCTATCACGATATCACGATTGGAGGTGTGCTGGGAATGGCCTTGCCGAGAAACAGGCAGACGGACGAATTGTTCGACTCTATTCTGCAGCTCAAGGACAGGGAAGAGTGCTATAAGTATTTCGAGGATCTCTGTACCGTGAAGGAAATACATTCCTTTGCCCAGCGCCTGGAGGTGGCGAAGCTTCTGGACAGGGGCTGTTCCTATCAGAACACTACTGAGCTCACAGGGGTGAGCCCTGCCACCATAGGGCGGGTGAACCGCTGTCTCACATACGGGACGGGCGGATATAAAATGATGCTGGAGAGATTGGGGGAAAACATGGATGACAATAAAGCCTGAGACCCTTGGGGTCGGAGAGCGGATGATCATCGGGCTGAGGCAGCTTTATCAGTCATACGGGTATAAGCAGTACAAGGTCAGCAAATTCGAGGAATACGACCTGTACATGGAGAACAAGAAATTCCTCATGAGCGAGCAGGTGCTGACCTTCAGCGATATGAACGGCAAGCTCATGGCCCTCAAGCCGGACATCACGCTTTCGATTATAAAGAACACAAGGGACGACGAGCGCCTGCGGAAGCTCTGCTATAACGAGACGGTGTACAGGGTCCCGAGAAACGCCTACGGCTTCCGCGAGATAATGCAGACGGGGCTGGAGTGCATAGGGGAGATAGACGCCTATGCCGCCGCCGAGGTGCTTATGCTGGCGGCAAGGAGCCTTGAGGAGATAAGCGGGGACTATGTGCTGGATATATCCGACATGGGCATAATATCCGCCCTGCTGACCCAGGTTCAGCTGCCGGAGGATGCCCGGAGGGAGATACTCGTGGCGGTGGGTGAGAAAAACCCCCACGGACTGGGGCTGGTATGCAGCCATTACGGCGTGTCGGAAAAGGATGAAAAGCTGCTGAGCGCTCTCATATCCACCTACGGCCCTCTGGAGGAGACCCTTGAAAAGGTGGAGAAGCTGGAGCTGCCTGCCGCCTGCAGAGAGGTCATAA
>JAFRAF010000245.1 GCA_017405545.1 Oscillospiraceae bacterium
AGACGACCCCGAGGATGACATCAAGGCCATGATAAAGGATATAGAGGACCGCACCGGTCTTAAGCCCACCCTTGAAAACTGTGAGGCCTATCTGGCTGAGGAGCTGCCCATTCTAATCGAGAAATACGGCAACCCCGAGATGATGGAGAAGATGCAGAAGCAGGCCCATTATTACGCTGGCAAGGAGACCGACAGGGCCACATATCAGGCCATGGAGGCCTTTATACACAACCTGAACACCATGCACAGCCGCGCCGGAGCCCAGACGCCTTTCAGCTCCATAAACTCCGGCATGGACACCTCCCCGGAAGGCCGCATGGTCATGCGCAACGTGATGCTCACCACCGAGGCAGGCCTCGGGAACGGCGAGACGCCTATATTCCCCATCCAGATATTCAGAGTCAAGGACGGCGTCAACTTAAATCCCGGAGACCCGAACTACGACCTGTTCAAGCTGGCCTGCCGCTGCTCGGCCAAGCGTCTGTTCCCCAACTTCTCCTTCCAGGACGCGCCCTTCAACCTCCAGTACTACAAGGAGGGGCATCCCGAGACGGAGATTGCCTATATGGGCTGCCGTACCCGCGTCATCGCCAATGCCTACGACCCATCCAAGGCCATATCCAACAGCCGCGGCAACCTGAGCTTCACTTCTATCAACCTGCCCCGCATCGCCATAAAGTCCAAGGGTGACATAGACCGCTTCTTCGAGGATCTGGACCACAAGATAGACCTGGTCGTCGACCAGCTGCTTGAGCGTTTTGAGATACAGTGCCGCAAGCACGTCTACAACTTCCCCTTCCTGATGGGGCAGGGCGTGTGGCTGGATTCCGACAAGCTGGCCTGGGACGACGAAGTTCGGGAGGTACTCAAGCACGGCACCCTCTCCATGGGCTTTATCGGCCTGGCCGAGGCCCTCAAGGCCCTCATAGGCGAGCACCACGGCGAGAGCGAGAGAGCTCAGAACCTGGGCCTTGAGATCGTCGCGCATATGCGCCGCCGCATGGACGACGAAACAGCGAAGCGCCATCTCAACTTCACCCTGCTGGCCACCCCCGCCGAGGGGCTCTCCGGACGCTTTGTCCGCATAGACAAGGAGAAGTTCGGTATAATCCCCGGCGTCACTGACAGAGACTATTACACCAACAGCTTCCACGTTCCCGTTTATTACAACATCAGCGCTTTTGAAAAGATCAGGCTGGAGGCCCCATATCACGCCCTGACAAATGCAGGACACATAAGCTACATCGAAATGGATGGAGATCCCCTGCAGAATCTGGAGGCCTTTGAAAAGATCATCCGCTACATGCAGAAGTCCGGCATAGGCTACGGCAGCATCAACCACCCTGTGGACAGGGATCCTGTATGCGGCTACACCGGCATCATCGGGGACACCTGCCCGAACTGCGGCCGTACCGAGGAAGACGGAAACATGCCCTTTGAGCGGATCCGCCGCATCACCGGATATCTGGTCGGTACACTTGACCGCTTCAACAACGGCAAGCGGGCGGAAGAGCGCGACAGAGTAAAACACGGTATACAGTAAAACCGAGACAGCTTACGGGGCGCACAAAGCGCCCCGTA
>JAFRAF010000246.1 GCA_017405545.1 Oscillospiraceae bacterium
ACTGTCCCCTCGTAACTGTCTGTGACGGGCCGAAACGTACTGAGTCGATACCGTTCGTCACCTGCGGACTCGCGAAGTAGGCCCACATCACCGGGCCGTAGAAATAATCGCCGCTGTATACATCTATGAAAGGGTTTTTCATGTAGCTGTGATAGCTGTAATTCCCGCTGATGCAAACATCGTTTGCCGGCATGACAAAGGTGGTTGCAGCGCTCAGACTGTCCGCAAGGACCGCTCCGCCGGAGACCGATTCCCAGCCGGAAAAGCTGTAGCTTCCGCTGTAGGGCAGCGCGCTCACATTGACGGTCTCACCCGTCTTCGCTTCAGTTTTATCCGCGGTGCCGCCGCTTACCGTGACCCTGTAGCTCAGCGGAGTATACACAGCCTCAACATTGACGTCATATGCGGGCATGACAAAGCTCGTCTTGCTGCTCCGCCTGTCGGCAAACACGGCTCCGCCGGAGATGTCCTTCCAGCCGGAGAAGGTATAGCCGTCCTTTTCAGGGGCCTCCAGATTGACCGTCTCGCCCGCTTTGGCCGTCTCCCTGTCGGCTCTGCCGCCGATGACGCTTATGTTGTAGGACAGGTTATACCTGTAGTGTATGCGGGCATTGAACAGCTCATCATTTCCGCTGCCCTTGCACCTGTCCTTCAATTCCGACCACTGGTCCCCGGTGCCGGAGTAATAGACATCGGTGAGGGAGCCGCATGAGGAGAAGGCATATGGGCCTATCTCCCGCAGGGTGTCCGGTATATACACGGTCCTGAGCTTTTGGCACGCTCCGAAGGCGTTTCTGCCTATCGAGCTCAGCTTGCTGCCCAGATCGGCCGTTGTCAGCTCACCGCAGAGGTAAAAGGCCCCCGAGCCGATCGTCTTGACATTCAAAAGCTTTACAGAGCTGAGGCCCGTGAAGAAAAAGGCGTTTTCCCCCACGCTCTCTATCCCTTTGCCCCAGGCGACCTCAAGGCTGTGCCTGTAGCCGTTAGCGCAGAAGGCGCTGTCGCCTATTTCCCTGACGCTGTCGGCGATGATAATATACTTCAAGTCGAAGGAGCCGAAATAGTGGAGAAAGTCAGCTCCTATATTCTGCACGCCCGACTTGATCTCCACCTGCCGAATATCGGGGATGGACTCAGCATAGGGGGCAAGGTTTTTGTCATCGGAAAAGGCCGCCGGCTCCATATAGCCTGCGTCGCCATCGGGGGACACGGTGAGACATGCCCCGGTTGAGCCGTCTGAGAGAACCGCTTTGCTCTCGAGCACCCATCCGCAGCTGCCCGAGCTGCCCTGTGCGGATACCGCCGCCGCGTCAGCCGCCGGAAAAAGGCAGAATATCAGCGCCAGCGCAAGGCACAGGCATAGCATTCTCTTCCCTCTCATCCAGTCAGCAATCCCTTTCCCGAATTCTTTATCGTTGTAAATAATTATATCAATGCAGTGTCCCGGCTGTCAATATTGCATATTGCACAATATAGCCCGGGACTCGTGAAAAGGCCGGGCCATCGAAAAGAGGTAATCAGGACGGGCTGAGGGGACAGGCGCGTTATCCGTTGATATTTGTCCGACCCTGTGTTAAAATAGGCATCGATGAAATACTCAGGCGTCTGCTGCCGCGGCCCGTCAAACAGGCACGGCAGCGCGGTACAGGTAGAGGATATGGAAAGCAAGTATGAACTCAGGGTCATCGCCCGCATATACAACGATTTCCCGGAGAAGTTCGGCATACCGAGGCAGAGCGGACTTGTGCCGGATATGCGCTCTGTCATAGTATTCGAGAACGACTACCGAAGCGACGACGCCCTGCGCGGGCTTGAGGGCTATTCCCATCTCTGGCTCATATGGCAGTTCTCCGAGAATCTCAGGGACGGCTGGAGGCCCACCGTCAGGCCTCCCCGACTGGGCGGGAACAGGCGCATGGGCGTATTTGCCACCCGATCTCCCTTCCGCCCCAACGCACTGGGCCTGTCCTCCGTGGCTCTTGAAGCCATAGAGCGCAGTGAAAAGCACGGCAGCGTCCTCATCGTCTCCGGTGCCGATCTCATGAGCGGCACACCCATATTCGACATAAAGCCCTATGTCCGCTTTACCGATTCCCATCCGGAGGCCCGCAGCGGCTTTGCCGACGATTGCGAGGACTACTCCTTGAAGGTGGATTTCCCTGAAGATCTGCTGGAGAAAATCGAGTTGGAGAACAGGAAAACCCTCATACAGATATTGGAAAACGACCCCCGCCCCTCATATCAATGCGACGGGACAAGGGTATATAAAATGAGCTTCGGCAGACACACGGTCAGCTTCACCGCAGACGAGCGGACACTGACAGTAACCGATGTATCAGACCGCCCCGGCGGGGAAAATGAAGGAGCCTGAATATGACAAAACCACACGCGTACCGGGCGAGCAACAGAATGGGCGCCGCGGTCATACTCAACTGTACATTGATAATACTTGAGCTTATGGCCCTGGGCCTGAATATCGACCGGCTCGGCACGTCCCTGTTCCTGTATTACACACAGGACAGCAATCTGCTGGCCCTCGTCGCCGCCATCCTGTACTCAATATACGCCACAGCCAGCATAAGAAGAGGCACGGCCATACCGGCCTGGATGCCGGTACTCAAGTTTACCGCCGTCTGCTGTCTGATGATGACCCTGTGCGTCACAGCCTTCATCCTCGCCCCCGCGCTGGGAGAGGGCTCGATCAGGTATCTGCTGTTCACGGGCACCATGTTCTACCAGCATTTTCTCTGTCCGCTGCTGGCTTTGGCCTCCTTCCTGTTCTTTGAGACGGAGCTGCGCCCCACCAGGAGCGACTGCGTGTGGGCGGTGATACCCACAGTTCTCTACGGCGCGGTGCTGATACTGCTGAACGTGGCCCACGCGGCAAACGGGCCCTATTTCTTCTTCATGATTTACGACCAGCCCGTATACATGTCCGTGCTCTGGTGCGCGCTGCTCTTCTTCTCCGCCTACATAATATCCAGAGTAGTGCGGCAGGCAAGCCTGTACTTCTCCGACAGGTACTCCAGAATAAGCTGATGCAGACTATCGAGCAGGCTCTGGACAAGCTGAATTCATCCAAATTCCGCGGCAGCTTCAGACTTAGCCAAAAGGACATAAAATACATACGTGAAAAGGGCCTCGACACCGTAAGAAGTCACGCCGCGGACTTCGTCCGGGAGAGGCTGGCCCCATCCCATATACCCAACGACGGCAGGCAGACCCCCATGCGCGGGCACCCGGTGTTCGTCGCCCAGCACGCCACGGCCTGCTGCTGCAGGGGCTGTCTCTGTAAATGGTACAGGGTGCCGCCCCACACTCAATTGAGCCCGTCCCAGCAGGAGAAGATAGTAAACCTTATCATGGCGTGGATAGAGGTCCAGCTGGACAGGGCCGGATATGACAACTGAAAACCCGCAGAGCCCGGCGTCCGCTGAGAACGCCGGGCTCTTTGCTTCATTTCCGGGCGAAGGGACAGCGGCGTCACGACCGCCGCGCCTGCATGCCCGTAGCTTTTCTCTCCACAAACCACTTGTCCCCCTCCAGAAACAGGAAGGTCTCCCTGCGCCCTATGCGCACCTTGTAGCGCAGGCCCCGGCCTCCCGCCCTGAGGCTGGCCGCCCTGCGTATGTCCAGGACCCTGTCCACCTGATATTCTCTCCCGTCCTCCCACGTGACCGTCATGGGATACACCTTGCCGTCCGGTTCAAAACGGGCGTTCACAGCCACGTATACCTTGGCCGAGCCGTACATATATGATCACCTCGCCGTCTGTCTGTCATGCCGTTTGAAATGTCCCCACCGTCTGTTGCTGTTTTCGGGACCTGTCAATATAATAATACTCTTTTTAAGAATAATCAAGACATATTTTAATCTTTATAAGAATATTATCTTGATTTTCTGCAAGTTATGTGCTATGCTTACCGTGAGGTGATATATGTGACAATGGGTGAAAAGCTCCGGCGCGCACGGAAGGAGAACAAAATATCCCAGGCTCAGGCGGCTGAACATCTCAGCAGGCAGGGGCTGGAGGCCACACAGGCGGCGGTCTCCCGCTGGGAGCGGGGCGACGTGATCCCCAACGCTGAGCAGTTCCTGTGCCTGTGCCAGCTGTACGGGATAAGGGATGTTATGGCCCGGTTCCGACCCGGTCACAGCCTCCGCGGAGGACAGCTCAACGAGCTGGGACAGAGGCGTCTGGCCGAATACGCGCGGCTACTGTCCCTGGACCCGGAGTTCGCGGCCCCGGTCACGGACGGTGATATCCCGCATCTGCGCACCATACCCCTCTACTCCCTCCCCGCCTCGGCGGGCACGGGACAGTTCCTCGACAGCTCGGAATATGAGCTGATAGAGGTGGGCGACACGGCGCCCGTATCCGCCTCCTTCGCCGTCAGGATAAGCGGCGACAGCATGCTGCCCCTGTTCGCGGACCAGCAGATAGTGTACGTCAGGCAGCAGCAGACTCTGCGGTCCGGGGATATAGGCATATTCGTGCTCAACGGCGACGCCTACTGCAAGCAGCTGGGCAGCAGCGGCGGCAGCGCCGCCCTCATATCCCTCAACGGGGAAAAATATCAGCCCATCGTGATATCCGAGAGCGACGAGCTCAGGGTGCTGGGCAAGGTGGTATCCTGAGGCCGCAGACCGGGCTCATATCTTTACATACAGCCGAGCGGACAGAAAGGAGAGAAGATGATGAAGGATCTTTGTTGGATAGAGAACAGCCGAGGAGAAATAGTTTGCGTTCCGGCAGACAAACTAGCAGATTACGACCCGGACGTGGAGAACAAAATAAGCAAAATGAGCAGGGAAGAAAAAATGGAACTCGTTCGCGAGTATTTCCAAAAACTAAGAAACAAGGATATTCCAAAAGACAAGAATATATAAGCGCACGCGCATTAGGGTTCCCGAATGGCACAAAGGATAAGACGGCGTGGCTTATTCCGGAGGACTTATGGCGGGAATATGGTTATAAGGAAATATATGAAGAAATCCGAGCGGAAGGTTATAAACCTGTGCCTTTTGCTGGTGCGTTTTTTGGGGGATGCCGGTGAAAAAAATCTGTAAACGGCTTTTATAGCGATGATAAAACATTTAAAGTAACAGCGTCCGCAGGGTATGTATGACCGAACGGACGCTGTGCGCATATAACAGCCGGGGTCAGTGCATCTCACGGCACCCAACCACCGCATAAAAAAGCAGGCAGCCTCAGCTGCCTGCTTAAAATTTTTTAGTTGAACTTAAGCCTCTTCGTAAACGGATACACGCTTACGGCCGGCGCCAAAGCGCTCAAAACGGACTCTGCCGCTCTTGAGGGCGAACAGGGTGTCATCGCTGCCCCTGCCAACATTGGTACCGGGATGGATCTTGGTGCCGCGCTGACGGACAAGGATGTTGCCCGCTAATACGTACTGACCATCCGCTCTCTTTGTGCCGAGACGCTTCGACTCGGAATCACGGCCGTTCTTGGTGGAACCCATTCCTTTTTTATGTGCCATTTATTTTTACCTCCAAACCAATGCGTCTGTTACACAGATATCTTGTCTATGCGAACCTTGGTGTAGGGCTGTCTGTGGCCCTGCTTTCTGCGATAGTTCTTTTTGGGGCGCATTTTGTAAACTATGATCTTTTTTCCTCTGCCGTTCTTAACGACTGTGCCGGTGACGCTTGCGCCATCAACAAAAGGCTTGCCGAAGGTCTTGTTCTCGCCCACGCTCACGGCCAGGACCTGATCAAATGTCACATTGCTCTCGGCCTCCGCGTCCAGCTTCTCGACATAGATCTCGTCGCCTTCGCACACACGGTACTGCTTACCGCCGGTAACTATAATCGCGTAATCCATTCTTTTCCTTTCACCTCAAATACAGAGACTCGCTATCACAGGCGGGAAACTTATTTCCACTTAAAGCCCTTTCAAAGCGGCTTTTCAAATGTATCATTTTTATCAGACAATGTCAAGTATTAATTTTATTTTGTCAAAGAAAATATATCAAAGGCACTTTGTGAGTATGATCACATCGCTGTTATCACCGGAATCAAAGCTGATGCTGCTGCAGTTTTTACGGATATATTCCACCGCGCGCCGGGACGGGCCCGTGCGGAGCTCGTCCAGCGGGTCCTGTCCGCCCATGTCTGCGATGGCTCTGATTGTCACACTGTCAGTGCCGGGCGGCACGTCGCACTGCATGGTTATGTCGCCCTCCCCCGCCTCTCTGTTACGGCAGATGTTGAATAGCTCCTCGGCCAAGACCGCCACCTGGGCGTAATCCTTGCCCACTATGCCGTTTTCGGCCAGCTGTTCCTTTATAAAGCTCAAAAGCTGCTCGCTCTGAGCCTGAGCGGGCGCCAGAACTATCTGGGCGCTCTCCCGGCTGCCCTTCCTGTACTCCAGAGCCAGGGCGGTCAGGTCCCTGTCCGCGCCCCGGTTGTCGTTCCACACATCCAGCTCGTTTTCCACGGATCTCACCAGGGCCTCCACGCTCAGGCCCTTGGGACGGCTGCTGTTCAGGTGCGTGCGCAGTCGCTCGCAGCCGTAGGCCTCCCCCGCGGAGTCTGTGAGCTCCACATCGGCGCCGGCGAATATGACCAGCCTGTCGCCCTGTCCGAGGCTGAACACGGAATCGCCGTATATCACGCTGTCGCTGGAGCCGAGGGCCGGATAGGCCGGGCCCTTCAGCCACTCATAGCGCTCGTCACGGCGCATAAGCAGGGGCTCGGGGAAGTCCGCGTTCACATAGCGGAATGTGCCGTCCGCCGTGTCCAGTATGCCGATAAACGCGCCCACGTCGGTGTTCTTGCCCTCCAGACTCAGGGCGACCTGCCTGTTTATCTCGGTGACAGTCTCGCCCAGGCCGCGCATCAGCCGCATCTGGCTTCTTATGATGGTCTTGATTATGGTCATGTCAATGGCGGCGCTCACTCCGGACTGCCTGCCCGAGCACATGGCCAGACAGAGCCATCTGTCGCGCACCACGAAATAGTCGTAGAAATCCCCGCCCATGGTCTTTGCCGGCTTTATGAAGGCGGCAATGTCAAAGGACTACCTGTAGGCGAAATCAGGTATATCCCCGGGCAATGTGGACTGCTGCATCCGGGCCGCCAGCTCCAGCTCCGTGACAAGGTGCTCCTTGTCGGCCAGAGCCGCCGCCTGGGCGCGGGTATATCTGTCCACATCTATGGCCATCTTGCCGAAAGCCTCCGACAGGATCTGAAGCTCGTCCCCTGTCTTTATGTCGTCGTGGAACTCCGCTATGGTGCCGCTTGAGGCGAAGCGGACCGCTCGCCTTATCAGCTTTTCAAGGGGCTCGCCCACCATACGCTTGAGCAGATACAGGACTCCGGCGCTAAGTACGGCCGTGCCTATCACACAGAGCATCAGGGACAGGACGACCCGCTTTCTCATGGCCAGAACTGCCGCGGAAAGGTCTCTATCCGCTTCGA
>JAFRAF010000032.1 GCA_017405545.1 Oscillospiraceae bacterium
CGCCGGTGCCGGGATGCTCCTTGAGTATCTGTCTGCCGGAGTTGGTGGTGTCGGAGGGAGAGGGGATGACCTCTGCCCCATAGGTCTCCATGACGGCCTTGCGGTAGGGCTTCTGCTCAGCGGAGGTCCTCACCATGAACACCTTCACGTTCATCCCGAAGTATCCTCCGGCCATGGAGAGGGCCGTGCCCCACTGGCCCGCGCCGGTCTCGGTGGTGACTGAGGTCAGGCCCTGTTTTTTGGCGAAGTAGACCTGGGGTACAGCGGAATTGAGCTTGTGGCTGCCGGAGGTGTTGGTACCCTCAAACTTATAATAAATCTCCGCAGGGGTATCCAGATATTTCTCCAGATTATAAGCCCTCACCAGAGGGGAAGGGCGGTACATACGCAGGAAATCAAAAACCTCTCCGGGTATGCTTATAAACTTGTCCTTTGTGTTCAGCTCCTGGTCCATGCATTCCTCGCAGAATATCTGGCAGAGCATATCCTTGGTCACAGGCTCTCCCGTGCCTGGGTGGAGCATGGGGGCGGGCAGCTCAGGCATAAAAGCTTTCAGGTTCATCCACGCGTTGGGCATCTCTTTTTCTTCGAGGTAGATTTTGTAGGGAATCTTTGACATTTTCATTCTCTCCTTTTCTCGGTCGAGGGCAAATAAAAATGCCCCCGTCTCCGCAAATAATAATTGCAGGGACAGAAGCTTCTACTTCTGCGGTGCCACCCGGCTTGGCGCTGTCGCGCCCACTCACGGCGTACTATCATACACCGGCCTCTGGTAACGGAAGGCAAACCCCGTCTCCCCTACTTGGCGCAAACGCCGTTCAGTTCGCCCTCACAGGTCCATTCGCTCCGTGCTCCGGCGCCGCATTCTCACCATCGGCGGCTCTCTTTGGCCTTCACACAGCGGAGTTACTACTCCTGCTCGTCAGTTTATGTTGTGATTTTAGCATCTTAAATGGGGCTTGTCAAGATATTATAATCCATAACAACGACGAAAAAACGCGGAACATGTTCATGGTTTTTGTACAGTTTTTCGGCTGTCGCACATGCGCGGCATACCGGTCTTATATTTGAAATATCCAAAAAGTGTCATTACCTATTGCAATATTATTTATATCGTGATAATATGTAAGAACTTGCATAGTCAAGCGAATTTTAATACATAAGGAGCAAATGAAAAATGAAAAAAATGTCCAGATTCATCACTCTGCTTCTGGCGCTCACCTTCATCTTTGCACTGTGCTGCCTGTCCGGCTGCGGAAGCACTGATGAGGCAACCCCCGCTGACACGGCTGAGCCCGCAGAGACCGCTGACGCCGCCGAACCCGCCGAGGGCGGAGACGCCGCCGAAGTACCCCTGACCATCAACAACGGTGTGCTCACCATGGGTACCAACGCCGCATTCCCTCCCTACGAGTTCTATGACGGCGACACCATCGTCGGCATCGACGCCGAGATCGCCGCTCTTATCGCTGAAAAGCTGGGCCTGACCCTGGAGATTGTCGATATGGACTTCAGCTCCATCATCACCTCCGTTCAGACCGGCAAGATCGATATGGGCATGGCCGGCATGACCGTCACCGAGGAGCGTCTCCAGAACGTCAACTTCGCCACCAGCTATGCCACCGGCATCCAGGTCATCATCGTTCCCGATGGCTCTCCCATCACCAGCGCTGACGACCTCACCGCCATGGCTGAGAACGGCGACGAGTTCCTTATCGGCACACAGGAAGCCACCACCGGATTCCTCTACGCATCCGATGACTTCGGCGAGGATCACGTTGTTGCCTACACCAACGGCGCCATGGCCGTTCAGGCTCTGACCGAGGGCAAGGTGGACTGCGTCATCATCGACAACGAGCCCGCCAAGAACTTTGTGGCCGCCAACGAGGGCCTGTCCATCCTGGATTCCTCCTACGTTACAGAGGATTACGCCATCGCCGTATCCAAGGACAACGAGGCTCTGCTCGACGCCATCAACCAGGCCATCGGCGAGCTCATCGACGACGGCAGCGTACAGGCTGTTCTCGACAAGTATATCGGCGCTTAATCAGGCACTATAATCGATTCCAATGCTTCGCAAGAAGGGGCGGCGCTGTCCGCTCCTTCTTCTTAATAAGCGTACGGATATTGTTGAATGGGGGTCAGTACTCTGGAAAAACTAAAGCTGGGTCTTTATCAGACCTTCGTACTTAACAACAACTATCAATACTTTATCAACGGAATAAAAATCACTCTGATCGTGACCGTGGGCGCGCTGATTTTCGGCTTCATCGGGGGAGTAATAATCGCGTCCATCCGCTCTGCCCACGATCAGCAGACCGGAAAAAAGCGCAATGTCATTCTGGGCTTTTTCAACTTCATATGCAAGATATACCTGACCGTCATCCGCGGAACGCCTATGATGGTACAGCTGCTGATAATGTGGTTCGTGGTATGGGCCTCATCCCGCTCGTCTCTGGAGAATATGACGCGCTGCGCCATCCTCGCCTTCGGCATAAATTCCAGCGCGTACATTGCCGAGATAGTGCGTTCCGGCATCATGTCCGTGGACAAGGGACAGATGGAGGCCGGCCGTTCATTGGGGTTCAACTATATCCAGACCATGATGAACATCATCATCCCCCAGGCCATCAAGAATATCCTCCCCGCTCTGGGCAACGAGCTTATCACACTGCTCAAGGAGACCTCCATTGTCACGGTCATCGGACTTAAGGACCTGACCAAGGGCGCGCTGATAATACAGAGCACCACATACCAGGCCCTTGTTCCCTTCCTTGCCATAGCCCTCATATATCTGGCCATGGTGCTGATACTGACCTTCCTTGTGGGAAAACTGGAGAGGAGGCTGCGCAACAGTGACCACTGATATCCTTATTAAAGTCGACAATCTGGAAAAGCACTTCAAGGGCGGAGCAATAAGGGCCCTCGACGGTGTGAGTACCGAGATACATAAGGGCGAAGTCGTGGTTGTCGTGGGACCCTCCGGCTCCGGAAAGTCCACCTTTCTGCGCTGCCTGAACAGGCTCGAGGAGCCCACGTCGGGCCACATCTACTTTGACGGTGTGGACATCACTGACGCGAAGGTGAACATCAACCTGCACCGGCAGAAGATGGGCATGGTCTTCCAGCACTTCAACCTCTTTCCCCACAAAACAATTCTCCAGAATATGACTCTCGCTCCGATAAAGCTTTTGAAAAAGAGCAAGGCGGAGGCGGACGCCAAGGCCAACGGCCTTTTGGAGCGCGTAGGTCTGGCGGACAGGGCCTCGTCCTATCCCAGCCAGCTCTCCGGCGGACAGAAGCAGCGCATAGCCATAGTCCGCGCCCTGTGCATGGACCCGGAGGTCATGCTTTTTGACGAGCCCACCTCGGCCCTCGACCCGGAGATGGTCGGCGAGGTGCTGGACGTTATGAAGCAACTGGCCCGCGAGGGCATGACCATGGTAGTCGTCACCCACGAGATGGGCTTCGCCCGCGAGGTGGGCGACAGGGTCATCTTCATGGACGAGGGCTGCATCGTCGAGGAGGGTACCCCCGAGGAGATCTTCCAGAACCCCAAAAGCGACCGTCTGCAGCAGTTCCTGGCGAAGGTGCTGTAAAATAACCGCCGCTGCATATACAGTGTGACGGTTTCGCCGATGGATGCGCTGTGTTCATATGCTCAAAAAGACGCGAGTGACAAGCTCGCGTCTTTTTTCTGCGTTCCGCCCGCCATGGGCTCACTCGGCATCCAGGGCCTTGGTCTGACTCTTTGACAGGCTCCCGTTGACCCGGCGGAAGACAAGCAAGGATATAACTGCGTTTACGGCGTCGGATATCAGTTGGGACCATATCAGCCCCCCAAGGCCCCATATTCTGTCCATTATCA
>JAFRAF010000247.1 GCA_017405545.1 Oscillospiraceae bacterium
GGCGGATACCCGCCGGGGCCGATTGGTGTATTTGACTGTTTCAGCAAAGCTCTCCGTATGGTTCGTTAAAAGGGCCATTGCCTTAATCGGCTCCGCTCATCTGTGCTGAGAGACAAGACTCGCGCACAGGGCCTCCGCCGCTTTAATGCCGTCCACCGCGGCGGTCATTATGCCGCCCGCGTAGCCGGCGCCCTCGCCGCAGGGGTAGAGCCCGGCGATGCTGGAGCACATGTCCGCGCCCCTGACTATCCTCACGGGGCAGGAGCTCCTCGTCTCCACCGCCGTGAGCACGGCCTCCGGATCCGCGAAGCCGTGTATTTTGGCGTCCATCTTGGGCAGGGCCTCGGCCAGAGCCTGACATATGGATTCCGGCAGGCAGTCCCAGAGATTGCAGTATCTTACGCCGGGCATGTAGCTGGGCTTTACGGCGCCGCAGCCGGTCGAGGGCCTGCGGGCCAGAAAATCGCCCACCAGCTGGGCCGGGGCCGTATAATCGCCGCCGCCCAGCCTGAAGGCGGCCTCCTCAAGGCTGCGCTGGAAGTCCATGCCGCCAAAAAGCCCTTCGAAATCCCCGTCGCCCACGCCCACAAGAAGACCGCCGTTGCAGTTTTCTCCGTCTCTGGCGTACTCGCTCATGCCGTTGGTGACCAGTCCGCCCTGCTCGGAGGCGGCGGCCACCACTGAGCCGCCGGGACACACGCAGAAGGTGAACACGCCCCTGCCGCCGTCCAGATGCACAGCCAGCTTGTAGTCCGATGCGGGCAGTGTGCCGAGTGTGGCGGCATTGCCGTACTGGGCCATGTCTATGCTGTCCTGCCGATGCTCTATGCGCACGCCCACGGCGAAGTTTTTGGGCTCCATCTCAGCGCCTGCCTCAGCCAGCATGCGGAAGGTGTCCCTCGCGCTGTTGCCGGGGGCAAGTATGAGCTGTGAACAGGTGAGCTCACCGGGCCCGTCGGGGCAGGTGAAGCCCACGGATGTGAGCCGCCCGTCTCGAATGCCCAGGGAGTCCAGCCTGTGGCCGAAGCGGATATCGCAGCCTGCCTGGAGCAGCCTTGCGCGTATGTTTTTCACCACCGCGCGGAGCCTGTCTGTGCCGATGTGGGGCTTTGACAGCCACTGTATGTCCTCCGGCGCGCCGTATTCAACCAGCTTGCGCAGGACAAAGGCAATGCGCTGATCGCTTATGCCGGTGGTGAGCTTGCCGTCGGAAAAGGCTCCGGCGCCGCCCTCGCCGAACTGGACGTTTGACTCTGAGTCCAGAGAGCCCCCGTCCCAGAAGCGGGCCACGTCTTCCATGCGCTTTTCCACAGGCAGGCCCCGCTCCAGTACGGTGCAGGGCAGGCCCGCGTCCGCCAGGCATAGGGCCGCAAAGAGGCCTGCGGGCCCCATGCCCGCAACTACGGGACGGGAATCGGCCCTGAATCCGTAATAGGGGAAGTGCCACCTGTTGGGCACATATTCGGACAGACCGGGGATGTGCCGCCGCAGAAGCGCGCCCTCGTTCGGGGCGGAAAAGGCCGCAGTGCACACGAAATGCACGTCGCTTTTTTTTCGTGAGTCCACGGACAGCTTGAGAAGCTTAAGCCCCAGTATGCGCTCCTGCTTTATGCCGATGGCCTTTGAGACCGCGGCGGGGAGGGCATCCGTACCCATGTCGCAGGGCAGATATATATTGTTGAGTTTAAGCATGTTTTTCTCCGTTTTAACAATTGGTTACGTGCGGGATTGCAGCAGCTTTCCGCAAATACAGCCCTGCATCGCAGGGCTGTATTGTTATCATATTATTCCAGCTCGAATGCGCCGGTGTAGAGACGGTAGTAGGTCCCCTTCTCGGCGATGAGCCTGTCGTGGCTGCCGCGCTCGATGATGCGGCCGTGGTCGAGCACCATGATGACGTCGGCGTCCATGACCGTGGAAAGGCGGTGCGCGATGACAAAGACC
>JAFRAF010000248.1 GCA_017405545.1 Oscillospiraceae bacterium
ATGTGTGTAAGTAGCGTCCGGCTTCAGCCGGATAAAGTCTCACCGCAGTGAGACTCGCGACTGGCGCCCCCGGAGGGTAATTTCCGGGAAGCAGTACCATGTCGAAGGAAACAATCCCTCAGTGAGACTTGCGATTAAACAGAGCCGATGCGCCGCCGGGGCGAAAGCAAAACAGAGCGGGCTTTTACCCGCTCTGTTTTGAGTCTGCGCAGATTATTTTACGGATATCTCGATATCCCCCGTGTCGGTGGTGATCTCACATCTGCCGCCCGTGACGGTCCTGGGCACATCCACGTCCCCTGTATCCGTATCGATGATGAACACCTTGTCGGACAGCAGAGTCCCGCTGACCTCACCGGTGCCGGTCCGGACGAATATCTCCGTCGCGTCGCTGCCCTCAAATCTTACGTCGCCGGTATTGGTCTGTATGTCGAACTGCCCTGAGGCCAGCACGTTTTTCAGCTCTATATCCCCGGTGTCCCCCGCGGAACGGAGGTTTTTGCAGCTCACATCGCTCAGCGTGATGCCGCCGGTGTCCACGCTGAGGGCCACATCGCCCCTGCAAGCGACGGACTCCGCCCTTATCTTACCGGTGGTGGTGGAGAGCTTTATCTCCCCGGCGTTCAGGCCGCTCAGCTTGATATCGCCCGTGTTCAGCCCGATATCTGCGAGACCCGATACATCGGCGAGGCAACTCACATCCGCGGTGCTCCCACGAATACTGACGCTTTCAAAGCTGAAGTCGGCTGGAATGTCTATATCCCCCGTGTCCGTTTTTATCACAAGCTCGGCGTAGGCCTTTTCCGGCAGATAAAGGCTGACGCGGGGCTCCCCGGCGAGAATTCCGAAGTGACCCGTCCACTTTCGATTGTCCACAGGCCGGATTGTCAGGACATCGCTCTCCACGGCGACCTCATGCCCCGTGTCCTTCTCCTCAAGGCAGACAACTCTGCAATGCCCGTCCTCCGAGGGCATAAGGCCTATCACCTCCGTATCCGCGTCTATACGGATGCTGCGGAAGGTCCCGCTCACATCGTAGGTGTGTTCCTCGAGCTCTGCTCGGCCGAAGTTTTTTATATCAAAGTCCGATGAAGCCAGCGCTGCTGCCCAGAACACAGCGCCCAGCACCACAAGTATTCCCGCCGCTATTATCAGTTTTCTGCGTGTACTCAGCATTTTTAAGCGGCCTCCTTTCCGATAAACAGGGATTTAATGCCCAGAATAATACTTTTTGTCAGTTTAAGCATGGCCTTTGTTATCCACACACAGCCGAAGAACAGGAGTATAGCCAGTCCGGCGCAGATGAGCCCCGCGCCTATGGCGAAGGCCGCCTCCGGGGCCCTGCCGGCCCTGAGCATTATTATCGCCCCTGGAATGCAGGCCAGCGCGCTCACGGCCAGAGCCAGCTCCACGGCATAAACCGCTGTCACTACCGACCAGATTACGACGTACAGGGACAACACCACCGCCGCCGCCGCGATGAGCAGGGAGAGCCATATGGGCGAGCCCAGCACCAAAAGCACTATCTCCCCGATGCGCAGGGCCCGCTTTGGCCTGACCCGCTCCCTGACCAGCCTTGTCAGCGGTATCTCCGACATTATCTGAGCCACGACCTCGTCCACGCCGCCGAGTTCGTCAACCGCCTCTTCCTCCGTCAGGCCCTCCTCCACGCGGTCGTCTATCATTTCGCCGTAAAAGGACAGCCGTTCCTCTATGTCATCCTGAGGCAGCCCCCTGAGCTCTTCGCGGAGCCGATCCAGAAACTCGGTTTTATTCATATTCCCCATCCTCTCTGCATATAAAGCGGTATATGGACATTATCTCCTTCCACTCGTCCTTGAACTCCTCGATGCGCTGTCGGCCCTGCCCGGTGATGTGATAGTACTTCCGGAGCCTGCCACCGTGCTCGGCGGTCCGGACCGTCAGCATCTCCGCCGTCTCCAGGCGCTTGAGGATGGTGTACAGGGTGGACTCGGACAGTTTCACGTAGGGCTTTAAGTCCTTGATGATCCTGTAGCCGTAGGAGTCCTCGTTTTTTATCGCGGCCAGCACGCACACGTCCAACAGCCCGCGTTTAAGCTGAACATCCACATTATACCTCCTTTCATGTAATACTTCCTTTTGCGTAATACATCGTATCACGAAGTATTTTATTTGTCAATACCCGAATTGAATTTTTTTGGTGCGGCGTGTATTGGCGGGTGGGGAGGCGAAGCGCTGTCGGATGAGGCGGAAAAGCAAAGCCTC
>JAFRAF010000249.1 GCA_017405545.1 Oscillospiraceae bacterium
ATTGCTTATATCAGCGTATTCGAGGGGCGTTTTGTTGCCCAGCTCATCAACCGGGAAATCGCCCATTCCGTCGCCGATAAGCAGAACATACTTCATGATTATCACCTCATTAGTATAATGCAGTTTAATATATTTAACAGCTTTAAAAACAAGTCCGCAGATCCCTCAGCATTGACAAGCCGTATTACGGGTCATACAGTGTGAGATCTCCGGACATTGAAATCTTACGCCAAATCCCCAGTGGTCAGACAGCGCAAACTACAGCACCAGGCTGTAATTAATATGATTTGTAATTTTACCACATGTACCAGAGCAGTGCAAGGCTTTGTTTAGCCTTATCCGGACATATTATCCTCCCTAACATAAGGGCCGACGCCAGAGAGCGTATGCTTTTCCGGCCTCAGCTTCTCATATCTCTCCACTCGCTTTGACGACCCTGGATGAACTCAAACAGAACTCTGCACTTTTCCAGCGAATCCTTATAACTATACAGCTCGTCAGCACAGTCGAGCACCGAATCTGAGAGCTCGAAAACAGCTACACGAAGGTCCTTATACAGGTCGTTTACCTCCTCAAAGCCCAGGGACTCGTCATTTCGGTACGAGTCATACATGTCGTTTATGGCTTCCGTAGAACGCTTTATGTTTTCAACGGCCTCAAAAAACGCGGCACAGTCCGAGGACAGGAGATCGCTGACGCTGTCGATGGATAGGACTCCGCTGTCTATATGCTCCAGAAGCTCAAACAGGCCGTCATCTTCCTGCTTATTATGCAGGCCCTTTGCCCTGCTGTTGCTAAGCACCAGTCGGGCCGCGGCTTTCTCTGAAAGGCCTGTAGCAGAGCATATGGCTTTGATATTCGGGCTGGTGGAGCCGATATCGCTGAGCCCCAAAAGATAGTCGGCAGACACGTCAAGGGCCCTGCAAAGGGCCGCCAATCTATCGGAATCCGGCTTACTCTGTCCGTTTAAATACAGGGATATGGTCTGGCGCTGCACCCCCGTCTTGGATGCCAGCGTCTTTTGGTTTTCACCCCGTGTATTCATTATTTCCCGAAGTCTGTTTGAGAACACATCATCGCCGCCCGCGCTTTTAAGGCTGAATCTCCTCGTCATATCCTATCCTCCGTATTATATCACGCAACAAGGTACGCGCATATTTGTCCGTTAACTTATGAAATCTGCATTGCCACGCAAGCAAAGCATACATTAAACATCGACGATTGTCAACAGCAAATGCGTAAAATAATAATATAATTGCCAGGACAACAAAAAAAGCGGTGAAGCAATGCGCTCACCGCCCTGTTTAAGCTACAGTATAATACATATGAGTCCGTTGGAGCCCTCGTTTATTATCCTCTCAAGGGCCTCCCTCAGCTTTTCCCTGGCCTCATCCGGCATCCTCTTTATTTTCGCGTTCAAGCCCTCGCCGGCAATATCGAAAAGGGATTTTCCGAATATATTCGACTCCCATATTCTGGCCGAATCACCCTCGAATTCCTGCAGTATGAAATTGATTATCTCCTCAGATGAGCGCTCGCCCCCCACTGCCGGGGAAACCTCTGTCTCAACATCGGCCTTCAGCATATGTATAGACGATGCGCTGGCCTTCATGCGCACTCCGTAGTGTCCGCCGCGCTTTACAATCTCCGGCTCCTGGAGCACCATCTCGTCCCTGCCGGGGAGCACAATGCCGTATCCGGTCTCCCTGACGTCTCTCAGGGCAGAGGCCACCCGGTCGTACTCGCTTTTGACAGAGGCCAGCTCGCAGAGCAGGGACAGAAGATCCCCATCGTCAGCTATCCGGAAGCCGGACTGGCTGCTCAAGGTCTCATAGAAAAGCTCCCGGGGCAGCTCTATGCTTATCTCGCAATATCCGCTGCCCAGCTCCGCAAGGCCGACTTCCGCCGAGCTTACCTCCTCCAATCGTGACATGTTCTCAGTAAACGAGTATATGTCCCTGACTCTCACCACCTGCTCCGCCTCTTCACGGAGAGAAGAGTATATCTCCGACTTTATGGGGTGATCCGCCGGCAGAGTCTCCACCCAGGCGGGCAGATGTATCCCCAGCTCCTCAACAGGGAATTCGTAAAGCACCTTTTTTATCAGACAGCTCACATCGTCTTCTGTCATCTCGACGCAGTTTTTGTGAATGCTGGAGAGTGAGTATTTCTCATACAGCTCGTCTTTCTC
>JAFRAF010000033.1 GCA_017405545.1 Oscillospiraceae bacterium
AAACCACAAATCAAAGAGGTGAGGTGCAGTCAATTTGGTCGCAAGGGTGGCGAATTATTGCTCCGTCGGCGTCACGTGGGGCTTTCGCAGCCGCGGGGAGCTGATGGAGGCTGTGGCGGACGTGATCGTGGATTCGGCCGGGGTGCTCCGGGAGGCGCTGCTGCATGGCGTATGAGGCGGAAAGGCGTTTCGTCGAGCGCTTCGTGCGCCGGGACAGGCGGGAGCGCCTGCTGTACGAGCTTACAAATCAAAACAAACGATACGACGGTCTGAGCAGATTCTGCCACCACACGGATGAACTGCTGGACAAGGGCAAGCTCATTATGCAGGGCGAGGATCTGGACCGCCGGGCGGAATTCCTGTGCTTTGTCAAAGAGCACGATGAACGCTGCCTCATAATGTCCCCGGACGGATCTCTTGACGGAGAAGTTCTGCCTTTTAATACCGCGGTGGAGCGTGCTGTATCATGCTTTGACGCGGTGATAATACTCGGCAGCAGCTTTGCCGTCGTTTTAGGCGAGGTGGTGAAAAAGGGGCGCGGGAAGTATCTCCTTTCGGATGAACGGAAAACTTGAATATACGCGGCAAAGTTCAAAAAGCGTTTGCTATGATCCCAGACAGCACAAATCTAATCCTTCACTCTGACCAGGGCTGGCAGTACCAGCACAAAAAGTACCAGGGGATGCTGGAATCAAAAGGCATACACCAGAGCATGAGCCGTAAAGGCAACTGTTTAGACAATGCTGTGATGGAGAATTTCTTCGGCCTACTCAAATCGGAACTTCTATATCTTCAAGACTTTGACTCCTTGGAACACTTCAAGGCAGAACTGATCGAATACCTCGACTACTACAATAACCGCAGGATCAAGCTAAAGCTAAAGGGCCTGACACCTGCTCAGCACAGATATCAGACCCTTCAGGTCGCCTAATTAAAATATTTGTCTAACTTTTGGGGTTCACTTCAAAGTGACAGTGGATAGTTTTTTGGCCATACGTCTCCTGCTGGCAGTGT
Source organism: Oscillospiraceae bacterium (assembly GCA_017405545.1). Lineage (GTDB taxonomy): Bacteria > Bacillota > Clostridia > Oscillospirales > Oscillospiraceae > RGIG2311. The sequence continues at coordinate 1,015 of JAFRAF010000033.1, forward strand.
GCATGATACTGTTGCTGTATCTATTGCCGGGCCTGCGCGCCCGCAATACCGGGGATACTGCAAGCGGCCATTGATAAGCTTACACTCATAACCGGAGGCTGTCGTGGCTCCGGTTCCGCGGCGCGGCCCCGTCGTGATATATTCTCAGTGTCGCTCAGCACGGCAAAATACGGGAAAACAGCTCCTGCGGGTCTCAAAAAGCCCGAAGGAGCTGTTTTATCCTTTTCATATGAATCCGCTGCGGCCGCTTTCCTAATCCTCCAGCATGGAGACTATCTGCTCCTTGGGTATACAGCCCACCTTGGCGTCGACGGCCTTTCCGTCCTTGATGAGTACTGTCGTGGGTATGCTCATCACCCTGAAGGCGGAGGCCAGCATGGGCTGCTCGTCAACGTTTATCTTGCCCACCTTCACGCTGTCCTTGTACTCCTCAGCCAGCTCATGCACCACCGGGGAAAAGGCCTTGCAGGGCATGCACCAGGGCGCCCAGAAGTCCAGGAGTACGGGCTTGTCGGAGTTGACTACTTCATTTTCAAAATTCTCAGCTGTTATAGTTATCTCTGCCATTTTCTTATCCTTTCTGTATTCATCCTTATCTGTATAACCCTCGGCATTGTATGCGGCTCCGCCTCTGAAAATGGCGGGTACGAGTATCGCATACAGGCTTTGACAAAGGGCAAAAACTCCGATATATTCTTATTGTAACGTCCGCGGCTGAATCCCGTCCCGCCGCGGAAGCTTAAAACCACCATGGGAGATCAAAATATGGATCTTGTATTAAAAGAGGCTGAGAACCGCCGTCAGCTCAAACAGGTAAAAAAGCTGTATTACTCAGCCTTTCCCAAAAACGAGCGAGCCCCCTTCGCCACAATTATCCGCAGGCGCAGGTCCGGGCTGATCTCCATAATGGCGGCCGAAAACCGCCGCGGGGAGTTTATGGGGCTGGCCATCCCCGGTTTTTGGCGGGACGTCGTCCTGCTCAACTATCTGGCCGTGGATGAAAAGCTGCGGGGTCAGGGCATAGGCTCCGCCATACTGAACGCTTTCCGCGAAGAATACGCGGACAAAAAATTCGTAGTGGAGATAGAACGGGCCGATGAGGGCGCCGGTGAAGAAGCCGTAAGGAGAAAAGAGCTCTATCTGTCCAACGGCATGCGAAGCGCCGGATGCATAGTGGACGTATTCGGCGTGGAGATGGAGCTGCTCTGCTTTGAGCAGGCTGTCGGCTTTTCCGAATACCGCGATTTTTACCGCAATGTCTTCAGCGACTGGGTGGCCGGCAACATAAGGCTCGTAAGCGGCGGACAGGCAAGCCGGTAATAACGACGTCACACAGGGGCGGAAGCGATGCTTTCGCCTTTTTATTACGCCTGCCGTTTGCGGGTATATTTTCTGTTTTCCACAAGGGGAAGATACTTTTTATAAGCCGTATCCACCGAGCATCTGAAGCCCGCTTCCCTGCTGTTTTTTTCCACCTGGCGCTTGGCGTCGGCCGGGTCACGCAGGGTGCCGGCTCCGGCCACGCAGCCTCCCGGACAGGCCATGCCCTCCAGCAGGTATCCGTTGAACTTCCCTGCCTTGGCCATCATGAGCATCTTATGGCACTCGTCAAGTCCGTCCGCATGGGCTATTTTTATCTCTCTGGTCGGGTCAATGCGCTTAATAGCCTCAACCACCGCGTTTGCCACGCCGCCGGAATAGGCAAAATTCCTGCCGTTTTCACTGCCGCCTCCCATTTCTTCATCCGGCATTGCGTCGATGACTTCCTTTGTGATCCCCTTGGCCTCCATCATGCCCAGGACCTCCTCAAAGGTCAGGACGAAGTCCACGTCATGTCTCACATCCAATCTGCAGGCCTCCAGCTTTTTGGCGTTGCAGGGCCCTACAAAAACAACCACGCTGTTGGGAAAGCGGTCCTTTATGACCCTTGCCATCAGTGTCATGGGGGTCAGCGCCACGGAGATGTTGTTTTTGAACTCCGGGAACATCTTCTCCACCATGTCGCACCAGGAGGGGCAGCAGGACGTGACCATGAATGAGTGTTTTCCCGGCACCTCCTTCAGGAAGTCGTTCGCCTCCTGAAGGGTGCAGAGGTCAGCGCCTATGGCCACCTCAAAGGCGTTGGTAAAGCCCAGCTTTCTGAAAACAGGCCTTATCTTTTCAGGGCTCACATCAGGGAACTGCCCCACATATGAGGGGGCCAGCGCGGCAAAGACCGGTATATCACCGCTTATAGCCATAATGGTCTGGAATATCTGACTCTTCTCTGCTATCGCGCCGAAGGGGCAGGCAACAAGGCACTGCCCGCAGGAGGTGCACTTGTCCTGGTCTATTTTGGCGCGGCCGTAATCATCGCTGGAGATGGCGTTCATGCCACAGGCTTTCCGGCAGGGGCGCTCCAGGCGCACGATGGCGCTGAATTTGCACTCTTTGATACATCGGCCGCATCTGATGCACTTTTCGGGGTCGATTGTCATCCTGCCCTGTGCAAACTGTGTCGCTCCCTTGGGGCATACAGACATGCAGGGATGTTCAAAACAGCCCTGGCATACATTTGTAACCTCTACCACGTTGTCCGGACATTGATTGCAGGCGAACTTTATCACATTTATGAGGGGAGGCTCATAGTATTTTTCGACGGCAACGCTCTTCGTTATTCCGTCAGACAGCTGGGAATATTCTGAAAAGCGCCTGAGCGGCATACCCATGGCAAGGCGCAGTCTTTCACCCACGACAGCCCTTTCAAGAAATATGCTGTCCCTGTAGGTGCCAATCTCCCCGGGAAATATCCTGTACGGGAGATCCTCCAGCGTCTTCCGGAAGTCTCCGCCCTCATATGCCATCCGAGCTATCTCGGTAAAGACCTTGTGCCTTATATCAGTTTTTCCCGTTTTAATGCCTCGCATCGATAAACCTCCTCAGCAACATCGCCGCCGGTTTTTTCGCCGATAAGGGCTGCGCGCCCACAAGTTTTGCTTACAGACAGTAATACAACAGAATAATACGTCAAAAGACTCGTTCTTGTCAATATATCAGTAAAAATGTGAATATATTACTTAATATTTATAGAAAAAACCTATAAATACAAGATTCTCCACAGCCCCGTTCAGCGGTGGAGAAAGCGCGTTTCAGCCCGTTCGCCATGCCCCCTTCGCCGCTGAATTATTAACATTGACTTTGTCATCAAAATGTGAGATAATAACAAAGCTTCGGAGCGGGAACCGGAATGATTCAGCCCCGTTTTGTCCCGGGAAAAACACATATGGAGAGTTATCGAAGCGGTCATAACGAGCCTGACTCGAAATCAGGTGTACCTCACGGTACCGTGGGTTCGAATCCCACACTCTCCGCCATAAAACCCCGTCCTCAGGCGGGGTTTTTTCTTCTAATCATTCAGTGGGATTCGAACCCATTGTCATCCCCGAGCGGTTCCGCCGCCCTGCGGGGGGGAACGATCGGGGATATACTCTACCGCAACAGTACGCAGTTTAAATCTGCTTTCCGATGATATTCTTGAGCCTGGCGCCGAAGATTTTGGCGAAAAATTTGACCTCTGCGCCCACGAGGAGCGCGGAAACTACCGTACCGAGGCCTATGCTTCCGAAGGACTTTATCATTATCAGGCATGTCGCGAGGGAAAGCAGCACCATCGCCGAGTCGCCTATTATTTTCAAGGTCGAAAACTCCAAAGGGGTGACTTCCGCAATCGCAAGCAGAAAGCCCTCTGTGGGCAGATTGATAATACAAGCCGAAATATACATAAATACACCCGCCGCGACAACAATTGTGCTGAAAAGCATCAAAATGATTTTTACTGCGTAATTGGACGGGTCAGGTATAAAGCGTACCAGCTTTACGCAGGAGGTCATGAATAAGCCGAAAACCAGGCTGACGGGAATCTGGAGAAGGTATTTCAGCTTATATTTACTGCGCAGGATAGGTATCTCAAGCAGCGCGGCAGCTATTGAGAAAACGGCGGTTGCCAGACCGAGCTCGATACCGAACACCACAATCATCGTATAGGGCACGGAACTGACAGGGGATACGCCGAGTCCGGACTTGATCGAGATCGCCACACCCAGGGTCATGATCAGCAGGCCGCAAAAGTAGAATATAAGACAGATGCCTTTCCTTCCGTTGCTTTCTTCCATCGTTCACATTCCTTTTCAGAACTAATAACATAAGAATACCACGGTGCGGTTTTCCTTTCAATAAACTATCCAATTGAATATGCCGATTTAATTCTGTCTGCTGTCCTATAAACCGCTCTGCACGCGCAAGAGCGCCCCTGCAAAGCGAGCTCTGCGGGGGGCACAAAATGAGCCGCTTTTGCCTTCACGGGCAGAAGCGGCTCCTCCACGTTTTTATTATTATCGGGCATAACCCGGGCACAGCTTGCTTTTGAACTTCCGCAAGCCCGTAAATCATCACTCGACTAAAAGCTCATTGATAATCGACTCCAGAACAGAAGGGCGCATCTGCCCCACATTGGCTGTAAAGATCTCGCCCTCTGAGTTGATACAGAGCGTCATCGGGAGCGAAGACAGGCTATATGCCATGGCCGCTTCCAATTCGGTGTCGAAATAGACCGGGAAGCCGTATCCGCTCTCCTCAATGAAAGTCTTGGCCTGATCCACCGTCTCCCTCTTGCCGTCAGCGATGTCGACCATCATAAATTGTACCCGTTCGCCGTACTTCTGCCAGTTTTCCTCGAACTCTCCCATCTCGTCTATGCAATAGGGGCACCAGGTGGCCCAGAAGTTCACAATCACCGGCTGCCCGACAAAGTCAGACAGGCGGACTTCATTGCCATCGGCATCCAGCACCTTGAAATCCGGTGCAGGAGTAAGATCGCTCTCCGGCTCCGCTTCCGGCTGAGCTTCCGGCTGCGGTTCATCCGCCGCAGCCGCTTCGGTCTGCGTCTCCTGCACGCTTGTGACCGCCTGTTCCCCGGGCGTATATCGGGCAGAAAGGAGCTTATATGCCAGACCGCCTCCGACCAGCAGCAGTACCAGAAGCAAAAGCAGCAGAATAAAAACAGGCTTATAACTCTTTTTTTCCATAAGCTCACCTCATTGAATCACAGTAATTTGCCGATCAGCCGGTCCATCTGGCCGCTTGCTGTCAGTATGCCTACCAGTATCAAAAAAGCGCCGCAAATACGGTTGAAAGCGACATAATGCTTCTTCAAGCCGGCAAAAACCATATCCAAATGGCTGACCAGGAGCGCCGAGAGCAGAAACGGCAGTCCTAACCCCAGCGAATACAGGAGCAGAAGCCAAAAGCCCTGCCACAGTCCTCCGCTGGAGGCCGCCAGCATCAAGGCCGAACCCAAAAAGGCCCCGATACAGGGCGTCAGGTTGATGGCGTATACAAGGCCGAAAATAAAAGCCGAAAGGAGGCCGCTGACATTCCCTCCGCTCTGCATCCCTTTGAAAAACGACAGCTGGATAAGCTCCATAAAGCTCAGGCCGAAGATGATCATCACAGCGCCGCACACCAGATTGACCCACTGCTTGTGGGCCGTCAAAAGCTGACCGACAAGGCCGAAGCCCAGGCCCAAAACTACAAAGCAGAGAGTAAAGCCGAGAATAAAAGCCAGTATCCGCCCCAGCTTTTTGCCCTCGTGTCCCGCGTCACCGGCGAAATACGAGAGATATACGGGCAGCATAGGCAGCATACAGGGTGAGAGGAAAGAGAACAGCCCCTCCAAAAAAGTTATCAGACCAGTCACGAAAGCATATCCCCTGTTATTATAACGCAATAAAGCATATAAATATCAATAAAATATTATCCCATTCTGCGCCGCCGTGTCAAGCATAGCTTTTGCCTGTTCACGGCTGCTGTGCTGTATGGCGCGGCTTATATACTGAGCCGTCCCCTGCCCGTGCCTGTCTATGTTCTCTCTGAAGCGCTCATCCGCAACATACATCTCGCCCAGTCCCGCCAGTATCTGATCTGTGCAGTCATAGAAATTGGCCGAAATAAAACCCTGGAGCTCCTTTACAAGCTCCTGCGCACTGCCGGAGTCCGGGCTGTCCCCGCTTTTCATGCACAGCGCGAATTTTCCGAGGATCTCATCCATTCCCACGAGCATTTCATTTTGTTTCTCACCCCTGCGTCCTCTGCTCTTTTCGACATATTGCGCATATGCCTCTGTTTCTCCCCATCTCTTCTTTACCTCCGCTCTGTACTGCTCAAAGGCTGTGTTGTCAAACGCTTTCATAACTATCTCCCCTTTCACTGCATCGTCAACTGCGGCTATAAGGCGTTCCAACCTCTCCTTTTTCATGATCAGGAGCTTTTTATGCTCCAAGAGCGCTCTGCCCCTGTCGTAGTCGGGTGATGAGAGGATGTCGCTTATACTATTCAGCGTAAATCCCAGCTCGCGAAAGAACATTATCTCCTGCATCCGCGCCAACGAATCCCCGTCGTAAAAGCGATATCCCGTCCATTTGTCTGTCTCAGCGGGCCTCAGCAGGCCGATCTCATCATAGTAGTGGAGCGTCCGCACGCTCACGCCTGCCATATCTGCGAACTGTTTTATACGCATTTTCATCCTTATCACCTCACAGAAACGAGTATACACTATAACGTAAGGTAAGAGTCAATGGCTTTTCAAAAAATGATCCTCACTCCGCCATAAAGTCGGCATATAGTCGCCGACTTTAAGATTTATTATCTCAGGCACTTGGCATGAGCGCACTTTTCGGGTAAAATCATAGTGAAAAACCAGAAACTGTGAAGGTGTATGCAATGCTGTGGAATGCAAAAAACGGGCTCATCCCGCTCGACGGCGCCGATATGCGCTATGTCCGCTTCGGCCGGGGCGAAAAGCCGCTTGTCCTTCTGCCCGGACTGTCCGACGGTCTGACGACGGTTAAGGGAAAGGCCCTGCTGCTTGCATGGCCTTACAGGATGTTCTTTGACAAATACACGGTCTACATTTTCAGCAGGAAGGATGAACTGCCCGAGGGCTGTTCCATAGGGGATATGGCGGAGGATCAGGCGAAAGCTATGATAAAGCTGGGCATTGATAAGGCCTGCGTCATGGGGGTCTCACAGGGCGGAATGATAGCCCAGCATCTGGCTGCGGAGCACGCCGAGCTGGTAGGAAAGCTGGTCATCGCGGTCTCAGCGCCCCGGGTAAACCCGGTGATACGTGAATCTGTCGGCACATGGATAGAGCTCGCAAAACAGGGAGACCATAAGAGGCTTATGATCGACACGGCGGAGAAGAGCTATTCTCCGGAGCATCTGAAAAAATACAGAAAGCTCTACCCTGTCGTCGGACATATCGGAAAGCCCTCTGACTACAGGCGCTTTCTGACAAACGCCGAGGCCATACTCTCCTTTGACAACCTTGCCCGGCTTAAACATATCGCCTGCCCCACGCTCATCATCGGCGGCGATGAGGATAAGGTCGTGGGTATAGAAGCGTCTTATGAGCTGAGGGACCACATCCCCGGCAGCGAATTGTTCATATACAGGGGACTGGGGCATGCCGTCTATGAGGAGGCGAAGGACTTCAACAAGCGGGTCTTCCTATTTTTCGAAAAGGAATGACAACTACACTGAAAGCATAAACACAGATCGGGGGCATGCAAAGTGATCTGCAAAACTTATACAACAAAGTGCGGTGATATCAGATACTGGATATCATCACAGGTATCTGAGTCCGCGGCAGAGCTTGTATTCCTGCCCGGTCTGACCGCCGACCACAGATTGTTTGAAAAGCAGATAGAATACTTCGAGGGCCGCTTCCCTTTGTTTGTCTGGGATGCCCCCGGACACGCGTCCTCCTGGCCCTTTGAGCTCACATTCACGCTGGTGGACAAAGCCCGCTGGCTGGGAGAGATACTGGAGCAGAACGGCTTTGACTCCCCCGTCATCATCGGCCAGTCCATGGGCGGCTTCCTTGGGCAGGCATTTCAGCAGCTCTTTCCCGGGAGGCTGAAGGGCTTTATCTCCGTCGACTCCGCACCCCTGCAGAAGGAGTACTACAGCGCCCTCGAGTTATGGCTATTGAAGAGGATGGAACCGGTTTACCGCCGTTATCCCTGGAGCGTGCTTGTAAATACGGGCTCAAAAGGGGTTGCCACATCAGAATACGGCAGAACCTTGATGCGGGATATGATGATGGAATACGACGGCGATCAAAACAGATACGCCGGACTGGCGGGGCACGGCTTCAGGATGCTCGCTCAGGCGGCGGAGTCCTGTAAGGATTTCGCCATAAGCTGCCCCGCTATGCTCATATGCGGGGAAAAGGACCGCGCCGGCTCCAGCATAAGATACAACAGGGCCTGGCACAGAAAAAGCGGCATACCCATACACTGGATAAAAGGCGCCGGACACAATTCAAATACGGACCGGCCGGATATTGTCAACCGGCTGATCGAGAACTTTATCGGGCACTTATAATCGCAGACGCGGAGGGGCTTTCCATGCTGGACAGGAATTACATACTGGGCATAAAACTTATGAAAGCCCCGGCTGAGGGCTCATATCTGCGCGACATGCCGCCGGTGAAGCATCTGCAGCGTGCGGGACAGCTCATGTTCACAAAGCCCGTCACCTTCCTGGCAGGCGAAAACGGCAGCGGCAAATCAACCCTGCTGGAGGCCATAGCCGTGGCCTCCGGATTCAACGGGGAGGGCGGCTCCAGAGACTTCAGCTTTTCAACGAGGCGCACCCACTCCGAGTTGTGTGAGCTCATCATGACAATAAAGACCGTCTCGCCGCGGGACGGCTTCTTTCTGCGTGCGGAGAGCTTTTACAACGCCGCCAGCTATCTGGATGACTCGGGCAGTCTGCTGACACGCTACGGCGGCGTATCCCTGCACAAGCAGTCCCATGGGGAGGCCTTTATGTCCCTCATCACCAACAGGTTCGAGGGCGAGGGGCTCTACCTGCTGGATGAGCCGGAGTCCGCCCTTTCCCCGCAGAGGTTGCTGAGCCTGCTGTGCGTCATGGACAGGCTCGTAAAACAGAATTCCCAGTTCATAATCGCGACCCACTCGCCCATACTGATGGCATACCCGAACGCCTGCATACTGCTCCTGTCCGATGAGGGCATAAAAGAGGTCGCATACAGGGAGACTGAGCACTATCAGGTCACAAAACAGTTTATGGACAATCCTGAGCGGATGATAAAATACCTGCTTGAGGATTAGCTTTTACACTGCCGTAATCGGCATTTTACTATGTTGCAATCGGAGAAATGAGCATGGATGACAAAAAGTTCAGAAAATCAAATGACTTCACCGAGGGCCCCGTATGGAAGTGCATACTTGTACAGGCCGTGCCCCTGATAATCGCCCAGTTCGTACACCTGCTGTACAACGTGGTGGACAGGATATACATAGGCCACATAGGCGAGGGCAGCAGCATGGCTCTTACCGGTCTGGGGCTCACCTTTCCAATCATAACTCTTATCATGGGCTTTTCGGCCCTGTTCGGAGCGGGGGGCGTTCCCCTTTTCTCAATTCAGAGAGGGGCCGGGAACAGAGATGCGGCTTCCCGGATAATGGGCAACTCCTTTATTCTGCTCCTTATAAGCTCACTGGTCCTCACGCTTTTGTGTTACCTGTTCTGTCGACCCATTCTCTTTGCCTTCGGCGCCAGTGAGGACTCCTTCGTATACGCAAAAAAATATCTGAACATCTATCTGGCCGGCACGGCCTTTTCCATGATATCCACCGGGATGAACGGGTACATAAATGCCCAGGGCTTCCCCCAGATAGGCATGCTGTCCATAGTCATCGGGGCCGTAATGAACATTATTCTGGATCCCATTTTCATATTCGCCCTGCACATGGGCGTTGAGGGCGCGGCCATAGCCTCGGTCCTCAGCCAGCTTCTGTCGGCCACATGGGTGCTGTGCTTTCTGTGCGGAAAAAACGCCATAATCCCCCTGCGGTTCAGGGACATGCTGCCGAAGCGGGAGATAGCTGCGCGCATCGCAAAGCTGGGCACATCCAATTTCATCATGCAGGGTACGGCATGTCTCGTACAGATCGCCTGCAACGCGACTCTGCAAAGATACGGCGGAGACATATACGTGGGCATCATGACCGTGGTAAACTCCATACGGGAGATATTCATGCTGCCCATCAGCGGCATGGTGGGCGGTGGCCAGCCGGTGATAAGCTTCAATTACGGGGCGAAGGAGTACCGGCGGGTCAAGGAGGGCATCAACTTCAACACGCTCGCAGGGGCGGTGCTGACTCTGGCCGGCTGGCTGCTTGTGTATCTCTTCCCCAGGCTGTGGTTCGCCATATTCTCCGACGACCCTCAGCTGGCTGAGGCCGGAGCGGAGATGCTGAGGATATACTTCTTCGGCTTTGTGTTTATGGCCCTGCAGTTTGCCGGGCAGTCCACATTCCAGGCCCTGGGCGACGCGGGACACGCCATATTCTTCTCCCTGCTGCGCAAGGCCGTCATCGTGGTCCCGCTGACGCTTATCCTGCCCATGGTCGGCTTTGGCACCCGGGGCGTATTCATGGCGGAGCCCATATCGAATCTCATCGGCGGCGTGGCCTGCTACACGACCATGAGGCTGACCGTCTTCCGCCGTCTCGACAGGCTGAGCGCCGAGCCGGACATATCCGGCTGAGAAAGGCGGGCCGGATGTTCAAGCTCGCTGATAACTGTATAATGATAAAACGCCGGGAGGACGTGAAGTCCTTCCCGGCGCTTTTGCGTTCATGGTGTCAGTTATTATCCGACCGCCGCATTTATTTCTGTGATGGTGAAGGTGCCGTAGGTCTGGCCTCCCGCCATTATAGTCAACTGCTGGCCCACATACCAGGTCACGGGGTGGACAACAGTCATGATCACACCCTCCCGTGCGGTACCGGGCTGCAGATCGCCGCCGTTTGTATTGCCGATCGTAGCGGTCACATCGTAGCCGGGATATTTGAGCTGGAATCTGTCTCCCACAGTCAGTGCCGTCCTGCGTACATCGTTGAGCTCCACCGTACCAACGAAGTTGCCGACGAGGCCCCTGAGCTCGCTGCCCCTGTTTACCAGGGCCGCGCCGTGGGGGGCTCTTACGGTGCCGTCCTCGCTGATCCAAATGCCCACGTTGTCGCCCTTATGTGCT
>JAFRAF010000250.1 GCA_017405545.1 Oscillospiraceae bacterium
AAAGCATGAAGGTCAGGGCCACTCAGGCGATTATGGAATGTCTGCTGGAGCAGGGGGTCGATACTATTTTCGGCTATCCCGGCGGTACGATTCTGAATATTTACGATGAATTGTACAATTATCAGGATCGAATTACCCATATTCTCACTGCCCACGAACAGGGCGCGGCCCACGCGGCTGACGGATACGCCAGAGCCACCAAAAAGGTGGGCGTGTGCATGGCGACCTCAGGCCCGGGCGCGACAAACCTGACCACCGGTATTGCCACCGCGTACATGGACTCGTCCCCCGTGGTGTTCTTAACCGTCAACGTGGGTGAAAATATTCTGGGTAAGGACAGCTTCCAGGAGGTCGACATTACAGGAATCGCAATGCCCATAACCAAAGCGACATACCTTGTAAGAGACGCCGAGAAGATCCCCGAGATAATGAGGGAGGCTTTTGCCGTGGCCAGCGCAGGTCGGCCCGGCCCGGTGCTCATAGATTTTCTCAAGAACGTAACGGCGCCGTCAGCCATGATCGAGTATGAGTACCTGCCCCGCGAGGAGCACTCACATCACGGCAGAGTCGCCGAGCTCAACCGTATCCGCGGCTGGGAGATGAAGATACCCACCCCGGACAGAGACGATATTGACAAGCTCATCGAGATGGTGAAGGAGTCCGAAAAGCCCCTCATCATCTGCGGCGGCGGCGTGGTCCGCAGCAGAGCGGACAGGGAGTTCAGACGCTTTGCCGAGACTATAGACGCACCCGTGGCTGTGACCCTCATGGGCGGCGGCGGCTTCCCCGGCACCCATCCCCTCACCACCGGCATGATAGGCATGCACGGAAATCACGCCTCTAACATCGCATGCGATCAGTGCGACCTGCTGATTTCGGTGGGCTGCCGCTTCTCCGACAGAGTGGCGCTGGACGTGGCCACATTCGCGCCGAACGCCAAGATAGTACATATCGACATCGACAGGGCGGAGATAGACAAGAACGTCAAGACCGACCACCACATCATAGGCGACGCAAAGCAGGTGCTGGAGCTGCTCAACGCCAAGGCGCAGAAGCAGGACCACAGTGCATGGAAGGAGTTCGTCTTCTCCCACAAGGAGCCCGAGTGCGAGAGCGGGACCTTCATCCCGAAGAACATCATCGACACCATCAACGCGGCCATACCCGATGACTCCATCGTAGTCACCGACGTGGGCCAGCACCAGATGTGGAGCGCCCAGTATTTCCACTTCAGCTATCCCGGCCAGCTCATCACCTCCGGCGGATTCGGCACAATGGGCTTCGGCCTGGGCGCCGCCATCGGCGCAAAGCTGGGCTGCCCGGACAAAACCGTTATCCACACCACCGGCGACGGTTGCTTCCGCATGAACGGTCAGGAGATGGCCACCGTATCCCACTATGGCATCCCCATCATCACCGTCATCTTCAACAATGCTGTCCTCGGCATGGTCAGACAGTGGCAGAATCTGGTTTACGACAAGCGTTTTGCCTCCACCACACTGGGCTTCGGTCCCGACTTTGTAAAGCTTGCCAACGCATATGACATCCCCGGCTACAAATGCACGAACCTTGACGAGCTGAAGACAGCCATCGAGGAGGCCGTCGCCTCCGGAAAGGCGGCGGTCATCGAGTGCTGCATCGACAAGGACGAGATGGTGCATCCCATGGTATTTGCCGGAAAGCCCATGACAGAATTCCTGTTGGATTAATCGGAAAGGGGGAAACTTAAAATGACGAGTGAAAAGAAACTTTACACCTTATCTATCCTCGTGGAGGATATCCCCGGCGTACTGAGCCAGGTCGCCAGACTGTTTTCCCGTAAGGGCTACAACATCGAAAGCATAGCTTCCGGTGAGTCAAAGGACCCCGGCATCACCAGAATCACCATCGTTCTCCTGGCCGACGAGAATATGATCAACCAGATCGCCGCCCAGTGCCGCAAGCTTCTGCCGGTCATTTCGGTAAAGATACTCTCCGCCGACACCTCCCTGCAGCGCGAGTTCTCGCTGGTAAAGGTCAGGGCCGAGAGCAAGGATGTGCGGGATGAGGTCATCCAGGTAGTCAATGTTTTCAGGGCCAGCATCGTGGAATTCACCAAGGCCACCATGACCGTGGCAATGTCCGGTACTCCCGAGAAAACTAAAGCATTTATAGATCTGCTCTCCGAGTTCAGCATTATGGAGACGGTACGTACAGGCATCGTCGCCATCGAGCGGGGAGAGGAGACAATTTACGATGATACAAAGATCAAGGAGGAATTTAACTATGGCAAAAATGTATTATGAGAAAGACTGTGAACTCAGCTATCTGAAAGGCAAAAAAATCGCTATCGTGGGTTACGGCAGCCAGGGTCATGCCCATGCTATGAACCTGAGAGACTCCGGCTGTGATGTTATCATCGGTTTGTACAAGGGCGGCAAGTCCTGGGCGGTGGCCGAGAAGGACGGCTTCCAGGTATACGAGACCGCAGAGGCCGCCAAGCTGGCCGACGTCATTATGATACTCATCAACGATGAGAAGCAGGCCGATATGTATAAAAAGGATATCGCCCCCAACCTGAGCGCCGGCAAGGCGATCGCCTTTGCCCACGGCTTCAATATCCGCTTCCAGCAGATCGTTCCTCCCGCAGACGTGGACGTCTTTATGGTAGCCCCCAAGGGCCCCGGCCACACCGTGCGTTCCCAGTACGTGGCGGGCAAGGGCGTGCCCTGCCTCATCGCCGTGGAGCAGAACCCCAGCGGCAACGCTTACAAGCTTGCCCTGGCCTATGTGGCCGGTATCGGCGGCGCCAGAGCGGGCGTCATGGAGACCACCTTCAGCGACGAGACAGAGACCGACCTCTTCGGCGA
>JAFRAF010000251.1 GCA_017405545.1 Oscillospiraceae bacterium
CATATCTCAGTTAATAAATGGGCGTTAAGAGAGCGTCCTTTTAAGGAGGTCAAGTGCATGAGCAAGAGAATGACAAAAGTCCTCTCCCTGATCCTGACCCTGGTCATGTTCCTGTCTGTCTCCACCCCTGCCTTTGCATGGGGCGGCGGCGACCTGGGCAGCGGCTGGGACCGCGAGATCGGTGAGGACGAAATCCGTGACTTTGACGAGCCTGTCGTCGAGGAGGAAGAGACTCTGGATTACTTCCACGCCATCGACGAAGACAGCCTGCTTGAGGTAACGGTAGAGGCCCCCATGGGCGCCCTGCCCACCCTGGCGGAGCTGCGCGCAGAGCCCGTTGAGGTCGAAGACGTCCGCGAGGCCGTGGAGTCTGTTGTGGAGGGCAAGGCCAATATCCTTGTCGCCATGGACATCTCCTTCTGGATGAACGGCGTTGAGATCGAGCCCGAGGAGCCTGTGAACGTGAAGATCAGCGCTCCCGAGCTAGCTGACAAGAGCAATCTGACCCTGGTGCATATCCCCGATGCTGCCGAGCCCGAGACCATCGACCTCATTGATGAGGGAGACCTGGGCTTTGCTCTGGGCACCACCGAGATCGCCTTCAAGGCCAACAGCTTCTCCGTTTACGCTATTGTGGCCGGCGATGATACCCCTGCTGATGATCAGCCCTACCGCACCACCTATGAGTTCTACAATGCCGACGGCAGCAAGTATTACTTCAAGGACGCTGCCGGTCGTGACCAGTATACCCAGATCCTGAAAGACGGCGAGAAGCTGGAGGACGTGGGCATCCCCACTGTCGGTGCTTCTTCCAACGCCAAGTTTGTTGGCTGGTATGACGACAACGGCAACAAGGTTGAGGTCGGCGAAAATAAGACCGTTACCGCCAACACCACCATCAGGCTGACTGCCAAGATGCAGGGCATCGTGAACGTCTATTTTGTCTCTGCCGTTATGGAGGGTGAAGGCGGCGAAGGCGGCTCTTCTGAAGGCGGCGGACGCAGCATCGTCATCGTCAAGCAGGTGGAGTTCACTGTGGGCCAGAGCGAGCCCATCACCGTTGACACCGCCGATGTAACTACCGACGCCCCCAAGGCCGAGCAGGCTGTTGTGGGCTGGAACCGGGATGAGACTGCTGCTAATGCCGGCACCGCCGAGGGAACCGGCGACAACAAGACTATTACTCTCTTTACCAACACTGATGATATCCATGATGTAACGCTCTTCCCTGCAATCAAGGATGCTTATTGGCTGTTCTTCGATGAGAACGACGGCGGCACCGGCGGCGGCGCATCCTATACGCCTCCTCAGTTCGTTATGATCGGAGCCAAGCCCACCAAGCCTGCAGATCCCCACCGTACCGGCTACACCTTTGGCGGCTGGTATAAGGATGCTGACTGCACCCAGGCGTTCAGCTTCGATGAACCCCTGGATCAGACCAGAAGAGTCTACGCCAAGTGGGTTGGTGCTGCAACCACCTATACGATCATCGTTTGGGAACAGAGAACGTCCGATTCCGCAAGCATCACCAGCTCCAGCAATCTGAGCAACGACGACAAGACCTATGATTTCTATAGGACGTATACGGTCAATTCTACTACCGGCGCTCAGGCGACTGCTACCAACGCTTCTATGAGTCTGGGCAATACTTTGGACGCGGACGGTCATATCAAGTATAACCGAAATGACGGCCCCAAGACGGTAGAAGCCGACGGCAGCACCGTTATCAACGTCTACTATGACCGTGACGTCATGACGATTCACTTCAGAAATAGTCAATATGATTATTATGATTCCTATGATACTTGGTACGGCCTGTATGACGCCACCTTTGCGGAGTCCAATAAGACTTGGCCGGTAATCAATAACAGGCAGTGGCAGAGTAGTAGCTATACCTATACCTTCATGGATGCTTTCGTGGACTTTGATACTCGTACCGCTACGTCGCTTACTCTTTGGCAAGTTACTGCTGCCAGTAGCTACTATGACTATGTTTTCCAGAAAGAGACGCTTACTACTGGTCAATTCGTAACGGCAAACAGTTCTGAACGCGATGCTTCGCTTACATTGTCCGAGAAATATAAGGGCTTTACATTGTACAGGTACAGGAATGGCACCTCCGGCAATTGGACCTATACAAACGGCACCTACCCGAGTGTGCCTAATGCCTACTCA
>JAFRAF010000252.1 GCA_017405545.1 Oscillospiraceae bacterium
ATGGATAGTGGGAATAACCAACTCCGTCAACCTGATTGACGGACTGGACGGACTGGCCGTCGGAGTTTCTGCAATCGCCTCTGTGACCCTGCTGGCAATAGCAATAGTGCTCAAGGAGACCAATGTAACTATCATTCTGGCGGCCCTTCTCGGCGCTTGTGTGGGCTTTATGCCCTACAACCTCAATCCCGCCAAGATTTTTATGGGGGACACCGGGGCCCTGCTGCTCGGATATGTTCTGGCCACGGCTTCCGTCATGGGACTTTTCAAGTTCTATGCCATAATCACCTTTGCAGTGCCGTTTTTAGTGCTTGGCCTGCCCATATTCGACACGCTGTTCGCCATAATCAGACGCCTTTTAAAGGGGCAGAATCCCATGCACCCGGACAGAGGACACTTCCACCACAGGCTTTTGGACTCCGGCATGAGCCAGAAGCAGGCAGTCGCCATTCTCTACGCCGTAAGCGCCATACTCGGGCTGGCCGCTGTCATCATCACCACCAGCGGCGAACTGAAAGCTCTTTTGCTCGTCATGGCTTTCTGTGTTGCCGTGCTGATAGCGGCGGCAGTAGTCACCGCTGAGAATCAGCACGAGAAACACGGCGATCATAATAAGAAGGACAATGAATAAGCCTAAGTCCTTCGGAGCATACCGAGTCCGAGTATTATAAGAATGATCAGGAACTCCTCGTCTCTGCTGTCCATATACAAAAGCAGCAGCATCAATAAAAGGATTACATCGCCCGTATCTATCCCCTCGGGAAGAATACTCTGAAGACCGCCGCTCTCCTGTTGGGAGAGCGGCTTTTTGCTGTTCTCTTCAATATGTCCACCTGTGATGCGCGCTTCGGCAGGCCCCTTATCCGGCTGATAGTTTGCAGCGCTCACGTATCTGTTATACAATGGTTTCACCTGCCTTCCTGACCGGATGAAAACTCCCTGATGGCGAGCCGGGCTATTCTGGCCATTTTTGCCATCTCGATGGCCTTTTCAAGCTTCCTTCTCCTCTCATCCCTCAGATAAGGCTTTATCGCGTTCAAAACTGCCGTCCTGTCATTGTCTGTACGGGAGTACTCGTTGAACAGGCGTCCTATCACCGACATAAGCCGCGGATCCATATCCGGAGGCGGAGTTACGTTTGACACAGCTTTAGCCTGTGTGTTATCCTGTTCGGGGGCCTGTGCCGTTCCCATGAACTGTCTGGCAAGCCCCATTATCTTCTCCATCTCCTCCGGGGATGAGAGTATTGAGTTTAACCTGTCTTCAATATCGCCCATCGCTTATCGATTCAGAATCTCATTCAGGCTCTCGATCACTCTGGCTCCCGCGTCTGTATTCATAATATCGCTCATTGCGGTTTTTACGGCGGACATATCGCCGTTTTCAAGGGCGGTTTGAATTCCTTTTGAATCGAACATGGACTGAAGCTTCCGCCCGTCGGACGAATTCGCTATGCGGCCCAATTCGCCCCTTTTGCCGGCCAGCCTTGCGCCCTGAGGTGTTTTTAAAAAGTCGTCCGCAGCCTTTTTAAGCTTATAACCCATTCTCTTTCCCCCAATCATATGCCTTCTGAACCATTCTACTCAAACAACTTATTTAAGGTGACAAATATGAAGCTGTTGGAAAAAATAAAGATACTTGTACTGTCTGATTCCCATGGGTATATAAAGCCTATGCTCACAGCCGCCGAAAAAGAATCTCCCGGCATGATCATCCACCTGGGAGACCATTTCAGGGACTGCAAACAGCTGCAGCGCAGCTTTCCGGACATACCGATTTTTACTGTAAAAGGGAACTGCGACCCCTGGGACCCCGACTCAGAGCGTGAATTATATATCAATATAGGCGGGGTGCGGATGCTCGTAACCCACGGCGACGGCTTTGGAGTAAAGCACTCGCTGACAAGGCTGATAAACACCGCCCTGTACTCCAACTGCCGTATCGCCCTTTACGGCCACACCCACATACCCCACTGCGAGGAGGTATCCGGCCTCATACTCCTCAATCCCGGAAGCATTCGTGACAGTGGCAGTTACGCGGTACTGCACATCGATGGCGATGATATAAAGGTCGAACAAAAAAGGATTGGACACGGCAACGCGCCGTATCGGTTTTAAAAGCCCGATACGGCGCTGTTTTTTTATTATCCGCCGTGCGCGCTTTGACCTTTTTCCTCCGGGACAGGGCCTATACTTATTTCGGTGATGCCCGTGACAGTATATCTGGACAGCTATTTTTTGATTAATCTCACTATAGATTATCT
The DNA here is from genome assembly GCA_017405545.1 of Oscillospiraceae bacterium. Lineage (GTDB taxonomy): Bacteria > Bacillota > Clostridia > Oscillospirales > Oscillospiraceae > RGIG2311. The sequence continues at coordinate 2,264 of JAFRAF010000252.1, forward strand.
GAGCCTTTACTGCGCCGGACTGCTGTGCGGAACCTATGCGCGGCGCGCAAGACTTCTGCTGTCCGCCCTCACAGGGGCGCTGTACTCCTGCGCCGCTCTGCTTATATCACACCCGCTGACCGCCGGCATCCAGACAAAAGCGCTCTCAGTCTTGCTCATGATTGTCATCGGATTTGGCTTCAGGCAGGAGCTGCCGCGCCTGTGCACAGCGTTTTTTGTCATATCCTTTCTCCTGGGCGGTATATGCAGCGCCCTGGGAATAGACAGGACGCTGCCCATCATGCTCATTTCAACCTCTGTAGCGGTAGGGGTCAAATCCATGTTCAGCGGGTCCATGCGCGGAGCCGCAGCGGGGGGCTATTCCGACATAACGATAATAAACGGAGACCGCTGCGTTAAGCTCAGGGCTCTCCGGGACACGGGCGCTACAATAAAGGATCCGGTCACCGGAATGGGAGTCCTGATAGTCTCTCCGGAAGCTGTAAGCGCTCTTTTCGAAAAGCGTGCCGCAAATATCCTCACGCACTGCGACCCGGCGGACCCTGCGGCCGCCATATGCAGCCTTACGGCGTTGGGTCTGCGCTTCAGACTGATTCCCTACAGGGCGGTCGGGGTGGACAGAGGACTCTTGCTCGCTTTTAAGCCGGAGAAGATAGTGGTCGACAAAAGGACGAGGGAGAACCTGATAATAGCTCTCTCGCCAAATCAGATATCTGACAACGGGGCCTATTCCGCCCTGCTCAGAGTGAGCTGAAAGGGGAAAACAAATGCTTTTAACGCCATCCAAATTGTTTCACAGAATAAAAGAACTTGGCACAAGGCTTTTCCGCGGTCCGGGGAAGATCATGTACATCGGCGGGGGAGAGAACCTGCCCCCGCCTCTGGAGCCGGAGGCTGAGGCAGAATGCATAAGACTTCTGGCCGACGGCAGCGAAAGCGCCAAGCATATGCTCATCGAGCACAATCTGCGCCTGGTGGTGTACATAGCCAGACGTTTTGAGAACACAGGCGTAAATCTGGAGGACCTCATATCCATCGGAACCATCGGTCTTATCAAGGCCATAAACACCTACAGATCCGATAAAAAAATAAAGCTCGCCACCTATGCCAGCAGGTGCATAGAAAACGAGATACTCATGTTCTTACGCAAGTCCTCAAACCGGCGTTCGGAGCTGAGCCTTGACGAACCCCTAAACACAGACTGGGACGGCAACGAGCTCCTGCTGTCAGACATACTGGGTACCGACAATGATATGGTGATGCGCCCGCTGGAGGACGACGTGGACAGGGCGCTGCTCGCAGAGGCCATAGGGAAGCTCGGGGAGCGTGAGCGGCAGATAATCGTGATGCGCTTCGGCCTCGGAAACAGCGGCGAAAAGACACAAAAAGAGGTGGCTGATATAATGGGCATATCCCAGTCATATATCAGCCGCCTTGAAAAACGTATAATACTGAGATTGAGAAGGGAGATATCCAGACAGACACAGGTCTGATTAATACGGACTGCATGCCTTAACTTCGTCTGTAACGGAGAACAGGTCAACCGTCAAGTGTATCGTCTCTTAATAGACCGGTGAGTTTTTTATAAAAACCCATGGGATCTCTCCTGAATACCCTCTCGAACTTATCCGCCTCCGCTTGATCCGAGGCCTCAAGACTCAGGTTGAAAACAGGAACGCCGCCCTCTGTACATGAGAAATCCATCACGTATCCGCCGTTATGAGCTGTTCGGCTGACACTTGCGCGTCTCCGGTTTTTTATGTCGGAATTATAATCCTCAACACCTTTCTCAGCCAGCTTTTTTACGGTAAAAGGCAGGCTGACCTCCGTGATTTTCCCGTTTTTAATGCCCTTTTCGGTAATCACATAGCCGTCGCCCGTGTCCTCGAGGTGCTCTGAGCGCACGAGCTCAGCAATGCACTCAGCAAAGTCAAAATATCCTATAGCGTCGTCTATGAGGGTAAGCTCGGCCAGTTCATTTATGCTCAGGGGATACTTTACCCGCTGCATGATATAGAGTATCAGTATCTTGATATCCAGCTTGTCGTGAATAAAACCAAATCTGCGTTCCACTGTGCCCATCTCCCGAATTGACTTTTAAGAACAAGTCCTGTTATTTATATTATAATACCATAATCAGCTATTGTACAGTGTTTTGAAAAACTGAATTCACGGCATAGAGTTTGTCCGCTTTTGCTTAAACAACAGATTGCAGACCGGTTTTCTCAGCCCTCAGACCTTTGTTGACGGATACAGTGTGCCAAGGTATGAGCCGACGGAAGACTTCGAGGAAAACGCGAAGCAGTACGCGCTGTCTCAGCAGCAACGCAAGCTTGAGCGTGATATCAGGCACGCAAAGGCCGAGGCGCCTGCTTACGATGCGGCGGGAGATAAAGAAGCGTTTGACAGGACGGTTCGAATTATCAAAGAGAGAAACGCGGCATATAAAGCGTTTTGCAGTGAGAATGAACGTACTCCGAGACTGTACAGATCACAGGTCGTTGGGTATAATAGGAGCACGTCGGGCAAGGCAACTCAAGCGGTTAAATTCCACGAAAGGATTGACGGCACGGTCACGAAGGACGGCATAATAGTATCAACAGTGCCGCATTTATACAGAAGAGCCAGAGAACGCGGCGTTTCATCAAGCGCAATAGTTGACTCGCTGACAAATCCGCTTGAAATAAAGGCGGCATAATTCGATGAACAGGATAGGCCAAGCAAACAATATATTGGCGAAAAAGCCACAACAGCAGTTAACCCTGGTAACGGCAATGCTACATCATGCTGGCGAACAAAGACAAAGAAGGCAAACAAAT
>JAFRAF010000253.1 GCA_017405545.1 Oscillospiraceae bacterium
CGTGATTATACACATCCCGGATATTGTCATATTTGCGGCGCTGATCTGCGGCGGAGGTGCTTATCGCGGCCTTTTGCCTATGGCCTCACAGCCCAAGGCTGTTCAGAAGCCTCTGCAGGGCCAGCTCCGACTTTCCGCAGTCCTTAAGATTGAGCTGGGGCAACACGTCGCCGCTGCCGACAGTCTGCTCGCAGGCATTGCCCTGGGAGTCCGTATAGGTCCAGCTCACCCTGTCCAGATTGTCCACAAGGGCGATGAGGACAGAGCTGAATCTGTTCATGTTGTCGTTCAGGGCCTCGGTATCGCCGCAGGGCTCCTGAAACTCAAGGGTCATGCCGTAGGGCTCTGCGGAGGTCTGAAGACTCATCAGATAATTGCCGCAGACGGAGCTTATGCCCAGCAGGTTCGCTATCTTTCCGACAGCGGAGGCGTTTCCGATATAGGGCGTGCGGGCCGCGTAGAGCTCGATTGTTTTCTCGCTGATGCTCAAGCCATACTGCCATATGAGGCGGTCTCCGATATATATGGAGCTGAGGGGCGCGCTGCCGTTATCATCGCCCAGGGGCACAGTCACGCTGCAGGGCATACGGTCGGCCCTGGCTCCGAAGAGGCAGCGGGCCTTTTTCACGCTTATCAGAGCCCTGCCATCGTTGTCAACGGTCAGCTTTTCATCGATGAGCTTTGTGCCGCCGCCTATAGGCATCATGCTCACCTGAACGGTGTTTGCGTCCGCGTCAACCGTGCTGGCATATCTTATCAGAGACGGGTCCGCAGGGCTGCCGATAACGCAGAGCTTCAACAGTATCACCAGAGCCAGGGCGCATATCGTGGCCAGAACGGCGCTGAAGACCCTGATTTTACTCCGGCGCTTTATTTTTTTGAGATACTGTACGTCCTTTTTATTGTTATCCGCGCTTTCTCTGTTTTCCTTTTCGCGCATGGCGTCCAGAGCTTGTCTGCACTCGCTGCAGTTTTCTATATGGGCCAGTACCGCCTCATTTGTCTCCTCACAGCTCAGTCCGTCAATATAGCTGGGCATGAGGTCTTGCACTATCCCGCATGGTAAATTAGTCATATCATCTGTCCTCCCTTATCAGTTTTTCTTTTCCTCTGTAATAGGTGACCCGGGCCCAGTTTTCACTCCGCTCAAGTATCTCGCCGATCTCGCGGAAGCTGAGTTCGCCGCTCAGCCGCAAATACATGACCTCTCGTGTCGGCTCGGGCAGACTATGGAGTTTGCGCAGGAGCTCCATTTTGCTCATCCTGTCCAGCACGACGCTCTCAGCGCCCGGACTGGTCTCCTGTGAAAGGACCTCCTCATAATCCGGGGTATATAGAGGTTTGTTTTTTCGGTTGTAATTCAGCAGAACGTTTTTAGCAATCGCGCAGAGCCAGGTACTCACTTTGCAGCTTCCGTCATAGCGTTCGCATGAGCGCACAGCCTGATAAAAGGTCTCCTGTGTGAGTTCCTCTGCAAGCTGGGGATCGTTGGTCTGCGCGATGAGATAGCGGTATACCATCTGCGCGTGCTGCCTGTATACCTGTTCCATTGAGTCAATTCTCAACCGCCGGTCACCTCGCTTTCTCTTTATCTGCCTGTTAATTGCGTGAAGGGGCGATTCGTTACAGATGATTATGAAAAAGTTTTATACTTCCTGTTTACAGCTCGAAAATCACTTGACAATGTAGTGCAATTGTGCTATAGTAACACTACGCTGTAGAGTAAAGAGGAACGCTTATGTACAGTAAATTCAATCTTACAAACAACGAGTGGGAGATATACGAGTGCCTGTGGGAGGCATCGCCGCTGACACTCGTGCAGATAGCCAGACGCTTTGTGGAGCGCACGGGCCTTGCCCGGACCACAGGGGAGACCATGGTCCTGCGCATGGAGAAAAAGGGCCTGTTCCGGGTGGAAAAGGGCGGCAGGGCAAAGCTGTACTACCCCATAATAAGCAGGGATGAGGCCTCGAGGCGGGAGACAAGAAGCTTCCTTGACCGAGTTTATGGGGGGAAGATAGGTCTGCTTGTAAACGCCATGGCCGATGAGGAACTGACGAGCGAGGATATCGACGAACTGTACTCCATATTAAAAAAAGCGGAGGAAAAAAGAAATGCTTGAGTGGATAGTTTCTTCCTCGCTGCTTATCGCGGTGGTTATGGCCATAAGATATATCTGCCTCGGCAGGATTTCTCCGGCAATGCAATATGCCCTGTGGGGCCTTGTGCTTATCAGACTTCTCCTGCCCTTTACCGTAGGGGAGAGCGCGATAAGCATTGAAAACGCCCTGCGGACGGGCGGTGGGTACGCAGTAAGCGAGCCCGCCGCGCCGACAGGCTTTGCATATGATGCTCAGCCCTCGGAGGAGCTGCCCCCGACAGGGGGGACAGCTGTCGCTGAAGATATAACTCCGTTATTGCCATATCTGTGGCTGACGGGGACTGCGGCACTGACACTTTGGTTTGCGGCGGTGAATTTCTCCATGTATTTGAGACTGCGCCGGGACAGGGTGCTGTTTGACACCGCAGGCAGGCTGCCGGTATATATTGCGGAAAACATAGACTCACCCTGTATTTTCGGCATTCTGAGACCGGCTGTATATGTGACTCCGGTAGTGGCGGAGGACGAGAGAACATATTTCCATGCCATATCCCACGAGCTTGCCCATTACAGGCATTTTGACCACATATGGGCCCTGCTCAGATGCGCGGTGCTGGCCATGCACTGGTATAACCCCCTGGTGTGGTGGGCCGCTATAGTATCAAGGCGGGATGCGGAGCTCTTTGCCGATGACGCGGTGCTCAGACGCATTGGGGACGAGAACAGGGCGGACTATGGCAGAACGCTTTTGAGTATCGCCTCGGGCAGCCTTCACCGTTCGAGCATACTGCGTTGCGGCACAGGCATGAGCATCGGAGGAAAAAGCATGAAGGAGCGCATTGTTATGATAGCGGGACAAAGGAAACGCGCTTTTGTGCTGGCGATGGCTGTACTATTAACCGTGCTCATAACCGCGGGCTGCGCCTTTACCGGCGCGCCCAAGGAAAGGCTTGATATGGACAGGGGCGTATTTGTGACCATAAACGCCGAGGACGTATACGGACTCGGTATGAACATGGAGAACTCCGGCGGAGGCGTTTCACACGCGGACGGCAGCAGCTTTAAGCCCGGCGAAAGGATTAAGCTGGATAATGACGACATGGGCGCCGGCATGCAGCGTTTTGAGCTGACGGCATACGATCAGAATGAACAGATCATCACCCGCGGGAAGTTCAATGTCATGTTCACAGAGGACACAAGATGTGAGATAGAACTCAATGAAAACCTGAAATTTGAGCTTAAGGTGATCGACCCGCCCGTTCCGGAGCAGGGTGAAGCCGAGGCCGCCGAGGAGTTCAGAGACGATAAGGCGACGGCTTTTGACTTGATATCAAAGCTTGTCGACGGCGAGCCTGTGGACGGCACGCTGCTTTTGTGCTGCGTATCGGCCCTTGACCCATCTGACTGGGCGGCGCTGGAACAAAGGTACGCGGACACGGACTGGTGGAGTCCGGTGTGGAGCACCCTGAATTCAGCGTCCATTGGCACAGACCAGCGGCTTAGGGACGAGCACATGATGCGGATATTCCTTTCATCTGACGGCGCTTACAGCGAGGGTGTCGCTGAGCTGATAGCAAGACAAGCGGATGCTGATCCGGCCGCTTTTAGCGCCGCGCTGTCCGGCCTTGAAAGTCCTCAGCGGGAGCAGATAGAAAAGACCTTGAGCATAACCGCGGAAGCGGAATGAGAACACGATAAAAGGTCCAGCCGCAAAGCTGGACCTTTTGATTCTGTATGGACGACTTAGTGTCCGCCGGCCACGGCAAAGCCTGGGGCGTCCTCTGTAAGTCCGTCTTTTTTCAGCATGTTTTCCAGCACGTCGATATCCGTGGATATGTCGATGGCGTCTGAGGCGTAGAGCTGGTCGAGCTGAAGTGAGAAGCCGGCTACGAGCTTGTCGAGTATCTGGGCGATATTCTTTTTTGTGCTGTCCACATTTACACCGACCTTCCCCTGCTTTTCAAGGTTCGCGTAGCTGTGAAGCAGCTTAAGAGTGGTGGGCAGATAATAACTCATAAAGCTCTTTATCTGAGGCTCCTTCTTGGGCTTATCCTCCACCGCCTTGAATATCTTGGATGTTATGTCCTCTATTTTATATATGCGGTCCGATACCTCCGGGTCGGCAATGGCGTCGTTGAGGTCTCGGATTTCCTTTATTATCTCATAGTACTTCTGTTTTCCGTTTTCAGCGACCTTCACCTCAGGACCCGCACTGGAGGAATCCTCCGCTGCTGCTTCAGGCGACAGTATGAGCTGGCCTGTGCTCATGTTCAAATACGCGCTGTTGCCCAGCAGACCCATGTCTATGAGCTGGTCCAGATCCTTTTTCGCGATCTTGGTATTAACGTCTGCGGCGGCGGCCAGCTCCGCTATTTCCATCTTTTTCTTGTTGGAGAGCAC
>JAFRAF010000254.1 GCA_017405545.1 Oscillospiraceae bacterium
TCAGCAACGGCAAAACCAGCCTCGCCGAGAGCATTCTCTTCCTGACCGGAAGCACCGACAGACTTGGCAAAGTCGCAGACGGCAACACCGTAGCTGATTTTGACGCAGAAGAGATAAGGCGAAAGATTACGATATACACCTCAAGTACTTTTGCAGAGTACAAGGGCTGTAAGATAAACATCCTCGACACCCCGGGATTCTTTGATTTCGCCGGAGAAGTAAAGCAGGCTCTGCGCGTTGCGGATGCAGGAATAATAGTGATTTCCGCTAAGGACGGCTTGAATGTCGGCGCTGAGAAGTCCTTCAAGTACCTTGCGGACGCATCCAGACCCAGAGCATTCTATATCTCCAAGATAGACGAGGATCACTCCGATTTCGACCGCACCTTCTCACAGCTCCGTGAGAAGTTCGGTTCCTCCGTATGCCCGCTGGTCGCCCCCATTAAAAACGGCGACGCATATGACGGTATCGTGGATATCATCACCAAAAAGGCGTACAAGATGGAAAAGGGCAAGCTGACGGAGGTCGATGTGCCCGCTGATATGCAGGACAGCATCGAAGAGTTCTACAACGAGCTCTGCGAGAGCGTTGCTGAGACCGATGAGGAGCTTCTTGAAATATATCTCGAGACCATGGAGCTGTCTCCGGAGCAGATCTACGGCGTACTGGGCAAGGGCATCGCGGCGGCGGAAATATTCCCGGTGTTCTGCGGCAGCGCCGTCACCGGCCTGGGCACCGAGGCCCTGCTGGACGGCATAGTCAACTTCTTCCCCTCTCCCAAGGAGGAGGGCGAGGAGCTGGATCCCAACGCCCCCGCAAAGGCCATCGTATTCAAGACCATGTCCGACCAGTTCGGTAAGTTCTCCATGTTCAAGGTCATCGGCGGCAAGGTCACCGATGATATGACCCTCACCAACGCACGCAGCGGCGCAAACGAGAAACTGGGCCACATCTACATGCTCCAGGGCAAGAAGAACATCGAGACGAAAGAGATCGTCTGCGGCGATATCGGTGCTGTCTCCAAGCTCAGCGACACCAAGACCGCCGATACCCTCTGCGATCCCAAGGCGGTCGAGGCGGCCGCAGGTATTGAGTTTGCGGAGCCCTGCTACTCCATGGCTATCGCACCCAAGGTAAAGGGCCAGGACGACAAGGTCGCCCAGGGCCTCGCCAGAATAGGCGAAGAGGATCCCACCTTTACAGTGGTCAACAATGCCGAGACAAAGCAGCTCGTCATCTCAGGCGCAGGCGACATACATCTGGATGTCCTGTGTTCCAAGCTGAAGAACAAGTTCGGCGTAGAGGTCACACTTTCCCCGGCCCGCGTACCCTACCGTGAGAAGATCCGCAAAAAGTACGAGGCCCACGGTCGTCATAAGAAGCAGACCGGCGGACACGGCCAGTTTGCGGACGTCAAGATCCGTTTCGAGCCCCAGGAAGAGACCGAAGACCTCATCTTCGCTGAGGAAGTGTTCGGCGGCAGCGTGCCCAAGAACTTCTTCCCCGCTGTTGAAAAGGGACTCAGAGACTGCATACAGAAGGGCGTTCTGGCCGGATATCCCATGGTGTTCCTTAAGGCTGTCCTCTACGACGGTGACTTCCACCCCGTGGATTCCTCTGAAATGGCCTTTAAGACCGCGGCATCCCTGGCGTATAAGGAGCTGGTAAATGCCAACCCTGTCATTCTCGAGCCCATCGGCAACCTGACCGTGACCATCCCCGACAACTACCTGGGCGATATCATGAGCGATATCTCCTCCAAGCGCCGCGGCACCGTTCTCGGTATGAACGCACACGACGGCCTCCAGATAGTCGAGGCTGAGGTGCCCATTGCCGAGATGTCCAGCTACGCTATCGATCTGCGTTCCATGACCCAGGGCAGAGGCTTCTTCTCCCTCAAGTTTGCCCGCTATGAGGAGGCGCCCGGCATGATCCAGCAGAAGATTATTGATGAGGCAAAGGCTTTGGCTGATGCTGAGTAATCCATAGAGCTATAAAAGCGCCTCGTTCCGCGGGGCGCTTTTTGTGTATAAAGGAGGTCGACTTTGATGAACAGAAATGAGGCATGGGCCCTGCTTTCAAAGTACAATAAGGAGGAGTTCCATCTCCAGCACGCCGTCACGGTGGAAAATATTATGGCCTGGTTCGCCAGAGAGCTCGGCTATGGGGACGAAGAGGAGTATTGGTCCCTTGTGGGGCTGCTGCACGATATCGATTTTGAGCAGTGGCCGGAGGAGCACTGCAAAAAGGCCCCTGAGCTCCTGTCAGACGGCGGAGCGGGCGACGATATGATAAGATCGATTTGTTCCCACGGTTATGGCATATGCTCGGATGTGGAGCCTGTGCATGAGATGGAGAAGGTCCTGTTTGCGTCAGATGAGCTGACCGGACTCATATGGGCCGCCGCCCTCATGCGCCCCAGCAAGAGCACCAAGGACATGGAGCTCAAAAGCCTGAAGAAAAAGTTCAAGGACAAGAAGTTCGCCGCCGGCTGCTCCAGGGATATCATCAGCCGGGGCGCTGAAATGCTGGGCTGGACCCTGGACGAGCTGATGGACAGGACCCTCCGCGCCATGCAGGCCTGTGAGGACGATATAAACCGCGCCAGGGAAGCTCTGTGATGATAGAGACGGTTTTGTTCGATTTTGATGGCACCATAAGCGACAGCGCCCGGGGCATAACGAAATGCGTGCAGTACGCCCTCTCGAAATTCGGGATAAAAGTCGATGACCTGAGCGAGCTTGTCTGCTTTGTAGGTCCTCCGCCCCCGCAGATGTTCAAGGAGAAGTACGGCTTCTCCGATGAGCAGGCGCTCAAGGGGCTGGAATACTTCAGGGAGCGTTACAGGGCCAGTGGGATAAACGAAAACGATATGTATCCCGGCGTTGCGACAATGCTGGAAAGACTCAGGAGAGCGGGAAAGAAAACTGCTCTGGCCACCTCAAAGCCCAGGCCCTTCGCCGTGCATATATGTGAAAACTACGGCATAAGCGAGCTGTTTGACTATATTTCAGGCAGCGGGCTGGACAATTCAAAGATGGAGAAGTCCGATGTCATTGACGACGTCCTTGAGAAGCTGGGCATTACCGAGGCTCAAAAGGACAGCGTTATTATGGTGGGTGACAGGAAGTACGATATTATCGGCGCCCACCAGTGCGGAATAAAATGCGTCGGAGTCACCTACGGCTATGCGGAGAATGGGGAGCTGTCCGAATATGGCGCCGACCACATATGCGACAGTGTGTATGGCCTGACGGAATTTTTGCTCAATAATTAAATATTAAAACAGGGTGTGTTATTATGGATATAAAACAGAGAATAAGCGATTGGGTAGACGCCCATGAGGAGGA
>JAFRAF010000255.1 GCA_017405545.1 Oscillospiraceae bacterium
CACCGAGGCCCCGGAGACCGTATGGCCCTTTGCCACCCGGGCGGGAGTGATGGTAAATGGGGAGGAGACGGACGTCATCGGCAATGAGGCCGTCACCTTCTACGTTGAGTTCAACCGCGACATGGACCAGACCATCCCGCTGCAGGTATACTTCGGCAGCTATTATCCCTATGCCGACTATGAGATAGACGGGCAGTGGGTCTCCGCCCGCCGCTGGGAGGGCGCCACGACGCTCACCACGCTCATAGAGGGCGGATATCAGTTCTTCAGCATCAGCAACGGCGCGTCTGTTGACGGGAAGAAGTTGTACACCGATTGGGGCCGCTTCCGCTTTGAGATAGACAACAGCAGCGCCATGGCCCTTATCATGCAGGGCAGCGCCGACGCAAACGGCGTTACACTGACCTGGACACAGGACGATTTCGACACCCTGATGGGATACAATGTCTATCGTTCCGACGCGCTGAATGGACAGTATACAAAGCTGAACAAGACTGTTATCCCCGCCGACACGAAGACCTTCTTCGATCCTAACGTGGAACCCGGTGTGGAGTACTTCTATAACTTTACAGTGGTCAAGACGGACGCTACGGAGTCCGCCCCCTCGGGACGTATCAGCGTCACTACCTATGACTCCATGGCGCCGACCCTGACACACAGTCCGGTATTTCAGGCGTTCTCCGGAAACAGCGTCACCGTCAGTGCCAATGTCACGGACAATGTGGGCGTACAGAGCGTGAAGCTGTATTACCGCGTGACCGGTGAGAGCGGTTGGCATTCGGCTGAGATGAGCCATATTAACGACAAATACACGGCGGTCATCACAGCGAACTATGTCACGACCGCAGGCTTGGAGTATTACATAGATGCATATGACGGTGTTTCTCATGCACTGCGCGGCAATGCGGCGGAACCTTTCTCCATTACCGTACAGAATGTTGTCGCGGACAGCGACAAGGGCGATGTCAACGGCAACGGGCGCATAGACATGCTCGACGCACTGCTGCTGCTCCAGTCCATCAATGGCCGTGTCAACCTGAGCGCTGAGGAGTTCGCTCGTGCGGATATCAACAGCGATGGCGAACTCTCCGCCTTCGAGGCAATGCGGATACTGCAGTACATAAACGGGAAGATAAGCACAGTACTGTTTGACTGAGCGGGGAGAGTGCGATGAAGCGAATAAAAAAGCGCCTTGCGGCGCTACTAACGGCAGTTTTGCTGCTGCTGTCGGTTATACCGGCAGCGGCAGCTGAGGCTGAACCGCGCCTGAGTGTGGGATCGGCTTCCCTCTATGCGGGGAACAACGTAACAGTGAGAGTGAGCGCAGAAGACATGGAATCCGTCGCCACGATGGATTTTACCCTGCTCTATGACGCGGAGCATTTTACACTCAACAGCGCGGTGTCAAGCGGTGTCTTCTCCTATGCCGACGTCAACACCGGTACGGCGGGGGAGGTCCGATTTTTAGGCCTCGCGGCGGACGGCGTCAGCGGCAGTGCCGAAATCATGACGCTGAGCTTCACCGCTGCTGCGAACACGGAGCCGGGAGACTATCCGCTGTACCTGTCCATCGGAGAAATCTATTCCGTGGACCTTCAGCCATGCGAAATGGGCAGGAGCAACGGGACCCTGACAGTGCTGCAGCAGCAGACCGATATCCCCTCGATATTTTTCAACTGCGGGACATCTGTTTTCCAGGCAGCGAAGGACGAAACTGTTATTTTCACCTTTTACTGTTATTCTCCCAAGTCTCTGGCGGGCGGAGTATTCCGTGTAGCGTACGATCCTGCACTGCTGGCCTATGAGGATCTGATGCTGCAGAACGGTATGCAGCAGGGGAACATGATATATGATGTGAATTCCGCTCAGAGCGGGCGGGTGGTGCTGTCCTACGCCACGGATGAGGCTGTGGTCGGAGGCGCGCTGTTTTCGGTTCGTTTCAGGGTCGTTACAGAGGAAGACACTGGCGCGACCGTCACCATGACGACGGATGAGCTTTATGCAGATTCGAGTCAGGCGCTGCGCAGCGACCCCTGCTCGGCCTCCCTGGTTATCCAGCAGCCAGAGGTCGAGCCGGATTATCCCAATCTGTGTATTACGGCGCCCGACGAGGTTTATACAGACGAAGCATTTACCGTCACATTATCTCTTGAGGAGGGCAGCAGTGTAGCCGCCGGGGACTTTACAGTAAGCTACGACCCATCACAGCTCACCGTGACGGAAGAACCCGTGAGCCTGGCGGCTGAGGGCCAGACTCTTATGGTGAACATTAATTACTCCAATGGGACAGTCAAGTTTTCCTTTATTGCACAGGACGGCATCGACTCAGCGCAGGACTTGATTGAGATTCGCTTCCGCGCTGCGTCCAATGCGGAGTACACTGCGTCCATTTCTGCTTCCGGGCGTGGTGTGGTTGATAAAAACTATCATGCCGTAACTCTGGATTATCCCACGGTTGCGGTCGGGATTCATCCGCTGTAGAGTCTAACCTGGACGGGAATGGACGAAGAAGCCGAGACGGACATAGTCGGCCTTGGAATAGTTCCAACGCATGAAAATCCAGTCAAACTTGGATACACTTTCTTAGGCTGGAAAGATGAGAACAACAACATTACACCAGTCGGAACAGCCTTGCCTGCAGCAACTACAGATATGAGCTACACCGCACAGTGGGAACCAATATCATTTAATGTGTCATTCGCTGAGGGCACTGTGTTCGACGAGGATATGTCAGTACTGACGACATATGATATTGATCTCCCCGTAACTATTACCCCAGTCAAGGGCGGCTGTACATTTGATGGATGGATAGCAGCGCAGGCTGATGAAAACGATACTTATTACAACTGGCCAGATGGAATCGTAACCGATACAACAGGGAAATATGGCGATGTAATTCTTACCCCGGTCTGGACAGTTAATGCTGATGTGGTTTTCGCGGATTACGCCTATGCCGGAAACGGTAACAAGCTCTTGCTCGTTGGAGTTAATGGTATTGCCGACGGCAATGCTCTATCTTATAAAGGAAATCCATTGTTTACTACAAAGGAGACGCGCTATCTTGCTCTTCTAAACGCTGCAAATGGGACTATTAACGGCGTCGTTGGCAACGGCAAAGGAGCCACAGATTATTCTATTGCATACCTTTATATCATCCCGGCAAACGTTACATGCGAACATGTGATGAAGGATCTGTCAATCGGTAAAGGGGATAACCAAGCAGTTACATACAACTGCGATGTCAACCGGAATGGCCTTTTCAACTCCGGTGATTTCGGTATTGTAGATGATTTGCTTGCACAGCGCGAAAGCCAAGCAGATGTGCTGATGAGGCTTGAAGCTGACGTTTCCATGGGTGACCAAGAGGCGTATGAAAACCAAAAATTTGGTACGATAGATGATATTGCGGCCATAATAATAAAATGCTTTGATACGGATTGACATCACGGTTCATATGGTAATAGTATTATAAGAACCAGAAGAAAACGTCATGAAGATAATCCCCGTATTAAAGGATGTGTTGTAAATTTTTTATTAATGACAAAAGCACCGGTTGGGTCCCGAAAAGACCTGGCTGGTGCTTCTGCTTGTATTAAAGTTGTAGGTGTGGAAATAATCGGAAACGTGAGTTCAGTGTAACGTAATTGTGCGAAAAGGTCGTAGGAAAAATAAGTTATTAAACCTACACCGACTAATACTTATATATACCGCCGCCGATGAACTCCCTGAGCAGGGAGTCGTCCGCCAGGAGGCTGTCGCCGAGCTCGGCGTCCAGCTCGTCCACATAGTCGAAGGCGGGAAGTATCTTTTGCAGTTCCTCCATGCGCAGAGCGTCCTCGGGGATGTCCCTGAACAGAGGCATGGCGAAGCTCTCCATGATGGGTAGCTCGTAGGGCAGAGAGGAGTCGATGGTGGCTCTGGCCTTGTGCATATAGGGCACGATGTAATTCTCCTCGCCGCGCATGATGTTGCCCCAGAGCTCAAGGGTGAATTTTGCGCTGGAGCCGCGGAACTTGGAATCGCGCACGACCCTGCGCACCAGACGTATCCACTCCCGCTTGAAAAGGATCTCGCCGTTAAGCAGTATATCGGAGGCAACGCTGATATAGAGGGGGAAGGCCTCGGGATGGGGTTCGGTGATGCTGTCATTGAGGGCGTGTATGCCCTCGAATATGGCGATCTCATTTTTCTCAAGGCGCATGCGGAAGAATCGGCTGGCGCTGCGCTTCTGACGCGCGAACATATAATAGGGGATGCGTATCTCGCCGCCCTCCGAAAGGATGGAGAAATGCTCGCTGAGCAGATCCATGTCAAGACACAGAGGGGACTCAAAATCCATCTCCCCCTCGGGCGTGCGGGGCATTGTGCGGGGGTCTATGGTGTTGAAATAGTTGTCCATGGATATGCTGTGGGATTTGATGCCCCTTTTCTCCAGCTCCTGCACCAGCTTCTGGGCGGTGGTGGTCTTTCCAGAACCTGAGGGACCGGCCATGAGCACTATGGGGCTTTTGTCAAGATTCTTGCAGATTGCGTCCGCCGCTATGGAGATGCGGTTGGCGAAATGGAGGTCGCAGTCCTCAATAAATCCTTTCGGATCCTCATGTATTCTTTTGTTGATCCACTCAATATCGTATGACATCAGATATTCTCCTTAATAATTTTCGCAATTTTCAGTTTATCATCCCTGAGCCTGTCTGCCGCGCCTATGTATTCAAGGGGGTATTTGGGATTGAATACCCGTTCTATCCTGCCGGTGGAGGGTATGACTATCTTAGTCGAGCCGCCGCCGCCCAGAGCCAGTATGGAGCACAGTTCCTCCATTATAAGTATGTTGTACCGGCTGTCGGGACCGGCTCTGGCCCAGCCCACGTTTTCAAAGCCGCCGGAGATGACCTTCTGACGGTAGAGGTAATAGGGCGCGTAGCCGGAGCCGCTGAGGCTGTCCATGGCTGTGTCCAGCATGAGGCCTACCTCATTGGAGCCGGGAATGGGCGTGCCCTCCAGAGTGATGCGGCTGCCCTTTTTGAGGGACAGGGTATGGACCGTGATGTTCTGGGGACCCAATTCAAGTACACGGGACAGGGTGTCCGCGAAGCCCTCGGGGCTGTCCTCGGGCAGTCCCGCTATGAGGTCCGCGTTGATGATAAAGCCGCCGACTTTGTGGGCCAGCTCAAAGGCCCTGTATATGTCCGCGGCGCTGTGTCTGCGGCCTATGGCCTTGAGCACCGCGTCAGACATGGACTGGGGGTTGATGCTTATGCGCCCGGCCCCGTGATCCTTTATGCATCGAAGCTTCTCCTCGGTTATCGTGTCGGGGCGTCCCGCCTCCACGCAGTATTCCCGCACACGGCTCAGATCCATGGCCGAGGCCAGCTTTTCCATGAGCCCTGCCAGCTGCGACGCGGTCAGGGTGGTGGGGGTGCCGCCGCCCATGTACACGGATATGACCCGCAGGTTCAGCTCATTTATTATCTCCGCAAGGGCGTCGATCTCGGCGTACAGGGCGTCCAGAAATGGCTCCACCAGCTTAAAGGATTTCTCCACGGAGTTGCTTATAAAGCTGCAGTACGCGCAGCGGGTGGGGCAGAAGGGTATGCCGATGTATATTGCCACGTCCCCTGGCTCAAGGGAGCGCTTTACGGCCAGCCCGGCCTGAGCGGAGCTCACGCACAGGGCGGCGCGGGCAGGGGAGACATAGTACTCCCTGCGCAGGAAGCGCTCGGCCTTTTCAGCACTGCCGCCCTTCTCCATGAACTGGGTGGCCAGCTTTGCGGGACGTATGCCCGCCAGGGAGCCCCAGGGCGGATTCTTTCCGGTTATGCCGGTGGCAGCACGGTAAAAGGAGGTCCTGACTATGCGGTTTAACTGACGGTCCCGCTCCAGCCGGTCGCCCAGCCTGTCTATGGGTACGCGGGCGGAGCCCGCGGCCTTTTTGCCGTCCTTCTCTATGACGGTGACGGAACTGGCGTATACCTTGCCGAAGCTCAGGCTTACCCGGGCCTGATTTGAGCCCGCGGGGGCCCTCTCCTCCGGGTATTCGGGCCGCTCGTCCGGAAACTGGGTGAGCAGCATCTGCTCCACGGCATAGCGCCTGTCGTGTCCGGAGAGATATATCCTCATTTCTGGGATTCGATGGATTTGAGCAGCTTGCGGCCGTAATGGATGAAATAGTTGTATTTGCGCTCCAGCTCCAGAGTCGTGGGGCCCATGTGACCGGCGAAGACCTTGTAGTCGCCGGGCAGGTCCGCAAGACGGGTGAGGCTTCTGTATATGGCCAGCTCGTCGCCGCCGAGAAGGTCCGTACGGCCCATGCTGTCCTTAAAGAGAGTGTCGCCGGTAAAGAGCACGTTGTCGCCCTTCAGACTGATGGAGCCCTTTGTGTGGCCCGGAGTCTCGATGACCTCCAGAGAGACGCCGTCTATACTGATAACATCGCCGTCTTTTACCAAATTAATGTCGGGATCGAAGGGGTCGATGGGGTAGAGATCACTTGTCCTGCGCGCGTATACTTCACCCTCACCCACGTACACGGGGGCTCCTGTCAGATCCCTGAGCTCGTCCAGAGCTCCGGTGTGGTCAAAGTGGGCGTGGGTCAGGATGATGGCCTTGACAGTGAGGCCATCTTCTCTTATGGCCTGACTGATGGTGTTGATATCGGAGCCGGGGTCGATAACCGCGCAGTCCTTGGAGTTGTCCCCGTGGATGATGTAGCAGTTTGTCATAAAGCTTCCGAGGGTGAGCATTTTGATTTGCATGGTGTTTCCTCCTGGTTGTTTAAATACCTGTTATATACATTATATTATTTATAATTATTTCCGTTATTATTGCAGGCGGGGATACTATGGACCGTCACAGCTCCTGAGTGTCGAGGATGATGGTCACCGGCCCGTCGTTTTCCGACAGGACCTGCATATATGCGCCGAACTGTCCGTGCTCCACATGGAAGCCCCTGCTTCTGCACTCGTCCATGAAGAGCTCGTACAGGGGTATTGCCTGCTCCGGCCTTGCAGCCTTGCTGAAGCCGGGCCTGCGGCTTTTGCAGTCTGCGTAGAGTGTGAACTGGGATACCACCAGAAGACTGCCGCCGACGGCCTCGAGATTCAGATTCATTTTGCCGTTTTCGTCCTCGAATACCCTCAGACCGCAGACCTTGTCCGCCAGCTTTTTCGCCTGGGCCTCTGTGTCGTCGCCGTGTATTCCCAGCAGCACGAGAAAGCCTTTTTCTATGCTGCCCACGGCGCTGCCGTCTATGCTGACGGATGCCCGGTTGACCCGGGTGACTACTGCGCGCATTTTATTCTCCGTTCCGCCGCTTTGTCGGGAGCGGCATGCATTTATTTCTTGTGGCCGTTTCCGGGCTGGGCGCTGCGCTTTATCTCGCTTACACCCTGTACGTTCATCAGCTTTACAATGGCCGACTTGAGCTCCGACAGATTCGCCACCTCTATTGTCAGGAACACAACGGCTATGCCGTCGCCGATGCCTCTGGCGTTGAGGGAGTTGACCTTTATCTTAAGACCGTTCAGAACCGTAGCCACGTCCATTACGAGCCCGTCCCTGTCTCTGGCGGTTATGCTGAGTGTGGTGACGTATTTTTCATCTATGGTGTCCGCCCAGCTGACCTTGACCCAGCGGTCCCGCTCCTCAGGCTTTTCCACCGATGATATATAGTTCGGGCAGTCCTTTCTGTGTATGGACACGCCGTAGCCTCTTGTGATGAAGCCTGCGATGTCGTCCCCGGGCACGGGGGTGCAGCAGCGGGAAAATTTGACAAGGCAGTTGTCCAGCCCCTCCACAACTATGCCGTGAACCGCTTTTCGGGGCTTTTCCGGAGCCGTCCACTTGATGCTTTCTATGCCCTCCTCGGCCTTGGCGTTTGTCTTCTCCAGCTGGCGGAGGATATCCTTTATCTTATTTGCCGTCTTCTGGGCGGACAGGCCGCCGTAACCGATGGCAGCGTACATGTCGTCCAGAGAGGAGAAGGACAGTCGCTTGAGTATGGTGGGGAGGTAGGCCTCGTTCGTGATGTCGGCCATGCTCAGACCCGCCCGGCGCATCTCAGAGTCGAAGGCCATGCGGCCGTGTACGATGTTCTCCTCGCGGCGCTCGCGCTTGAACCACTGGCGTATCTTGTTTCTGGCCTCGCTGCTTTTGACCATGTTCAGCCAGTCTCTGCTGGGGCCCTTGGAGGACTTGGAGGTGATTATCTCAACGATGTCGCCGCTCTGCAGTACATGGCTGAAGGGGACGATGCGCCCGTTCACCACGGCGCCGGTCATGCTGTTGCCTACGGCGGAGTGTATGTTGTAGGCGAAGTCTATGGGCGTTGAACCGGCGGGGAGGTTTATCACGTCGGCCTGGGGGGTGAAAACGAACACCTCGTCGGCGAAAAGATCCACCTTCAGCGCCTGGAAGAAGTCCTGGCTGTCGGACTCCTGCTGGGTCTCCAGCAGACGGCGGACCCAGGCGAATTTTTCCTCGTCGGCTTGGGATGCCTGAACGCCCTCCTTGTATTTCCAGTGGGCGGCGATACCGTATTCGGCGGTGCGGTGCATCTCCCAGGTGCGTATCTGCACCTCGAAGGGCTGGCCCTCCTGCCCGATGACGGTGGTGTGCAGGCTCTGGTACATGTTCGGCTTGGGGGTACCGATGTAGTCCTTGAAGTGGCCGGGCAGGGGGCGGTACATCTCATGTATATAGCCCAAAACGTTATAGCACTCTGCTATGTCGTCCACGATTACCCGGAAAGCGAAGAGGTCCATGACCTCGGAAAACTGCTTGTTCTGCCCGTACATCTTTCTATAGATGCTGTATATATGCTTCACCCTGCCGCTTACGGTGCATTTGATGCCCACGCTCTCAAGACGCTGGGTGATGCTGTCCTGTATGTGGGAGAGGAACTCCACGTTGGCGACTTTTTTCTGCTCCAGCCCCTGTCTGATGGCCTCGTAGCCGAAGGGATCCAGATACTTCAGGGACAGGTCCTCCAGCTCCCATTTGATTTTCTGCATTCCGAGCCTGTGGGCTATGGGGGTGTACAGCTCCATGGTCTCGAGGGCCTTCTCCCTCTGCTTCGCCTCGGACTGGTACTCCATGGTCCGCATGTTGTGCAGCCGGTCGGCGATCTTGATGAGGATGACGCGTATGTCCTTCACCATGGCGATGAGCATCTTGCGCAGATTGTTCATCTGCTCCTCTTCTTTGCTGGTGTACACCACGCGCGTCAGCTTTGCGACGCCCTCGACGATGGCGGCCACGGGCTCGCCGAAGCGTTTGGCGATGTCCTCGTGGGTGAGGGCCGTGTCCTCGATGCAGTCGTGCAGCAGGGCCGCCACGATGCTGTCCTCGTCCAGCCCCATCTCCGCGCAGATCTCCGCCGCCGCCACGCAGTGGGTCACATACGGGGTGCCGGCCTTCCGCTTCTGCCCGGCGTGGGCCCGGTCCGCCACCTCAAAGGCCGCCCGGACACGGCCGAGATCCACCCCGGGGTTGTGCTCCAGGATGGTGTCGGCAAGCTGCTTATAGGCTTTTTCTACGTTTTCTTCCGCCATGACAAAACCCTCTGTCTCGCAAAACGTCTCTCACACCCGGTGGGGGCGGAGGTCGGTGATCACCAGCTGCACGCTGCGCCGGGAACGGAATTCGTTGATCTGGGGGACGAACACCACGTCCGCCTCCTGTCCCTCCCGAACGCCCAGACCGGACGCCGTCTGGGAGAAGAACACGGCGTCGTAGCTCTCCCC
>JAFRAF010000256.1 GCA_017405545.1 Oscillospiraceae bacterium
AGCTCATGCGGGGCGTTTACGCTTATCTCCATCCAGCGCATATGTCCCTCCGATTTGAAAAAGAATCTGATCTGTTGCTTCTGAAACCAAAAAACAGCAGGGAAAACCTGTGGCTTTCCCTGCTGTGTGCAACATTTGCGCTATTTTTCCAGATAACTCATGAGAAGTTCACGCAGGAGCTCGTCCCTGTCGAGCTTGCATATCAGGCTCCGGGCATTTTTGTAATTGGTGATGTATGTGGGATCCTCGGAAAGGATATATCCTACGAGCTGATTTATGGGGTTATATCCCTTTAGCTGAAGTGAGGTGTACACGGTCTGGAGGATCTCCTTCGTCTCCGTATGCTTATCGACAACCTTGAACTTTCTGGTGTAATCTATTTCATCTTGCATGCTTTTAACCTCCCCGCCGCAGAGAATCATCTGCTCAACTTTCTAAGCTTGATATTATTATAACAGATTATTGTGGCTTGTAAAGTAAAAAAACACTTTATTGTGCAAAAATCTCCATTATGTATTTTTATGCCTGCGAATACTTTGATGCCGCCGCTGAAATCGCCCGCCGCTGTAAGCCCGTTGACATTCCCGATATCTATATTATGTTTCATTATGCTTAAAATCACACTTAATTATTCGGCAATTTATTTCTGGACAGGGCATTAGCGAAATGGTAGAATCTATACAATGATACTATATGCCGCTTTCCGTGACATGCTACCCGCGCGGGCGGAAGCCGCGTCCGGAAAAACAGGGAAACGGCACGGAATAAACGAAAGGCACATGAGATGGGTAAGAAAAAGATAATTGCTGTAATATGCTGCATTCTGATAGTAATCGCCGCAGCGCTGCCGGTCAGCGCGTCGAACAGTCTCGCAGAACGCGCGGCGGAGAAGCTTGGTGCCCTGGGCCTGATGCAGGGTACGGATAAGGGCTACGAGCTGGACCGCTGTCCCACAAGGGCGGAGGCTCTGGCTTTCATCGTGCGCCTGTCCGGCGGAGAGGGCAGGCAGGCTGGCCCGGGCTATGAGACCGGCTTTACCGACGTCCCCGAGTGGGCTGAGGATTATGTGGCCTGGGCCCATGAAAAGGGTATAGTGAAGGGCGTGACGGAAACCGAGTTCGTCCCGGACAGGGCTGTGAGCGCCAGGGACTTCCTGACCATGCTGCTGCGCATGCTGGGCTATTCCGACGCCAATGGTGATTTTACCTATGTGGGATCTTTGGATTTCGGCAGCGTTCTGGGGCTGTGCGATCCTCAGTACAGTGAGTTTGACAGGGGCGACATGGCGGTAGTATGTCTGCGTTCAATGACAGCCATGCTGAAGGGTGAGGATGCCCGCCTCATAGACAGGCTGTCCGAGCAGGAGGCCGTGAACAGGGACGTGGCTGAAGAGATGGGTTATTTCGGCGATGTGCCCCTGAGCGCAGGGGATGTATACATCCGCAACAGCGACGCCGTGTTCTTTATAACCTGCTACAAGACCTATGAAGATTACGAGGCGGACAAGGTGGCCTCCACATCCAGCGGCTTTTTCATCTCGGATGACGGCCTTGCGGTTACCAATATGCACGCGATAAGCAAATATGAGTTTGCCGTTGCAACCACAGTGAGCGGACATCTCTTTGAGGTCAAGAGCGTGCCCGCGTACAATGTGGAACAGGATATCGCCGTGCTGAGGGTTTCAAATGTGCCGCTTAAAGGGGAGGGAAGCTTTGTATTCCCGTACCTCAGGATAGCGGGGATGGGTACATACTGTGTGGGAGACAAGGTCTACGCTCTGGGCAACCCGCTGGGATGGAAGAACGCCCTGTCAGACGGGATAATATCTCTGGCGGAAATAGATATGAAGGACTTCGGCGCCCCCATGATACTCCACACCGCATCAATATCAAGGGGCTCCTCCGGCGGTGTGCTCATGAACGAATACGGCGACGTGATAGGCGTCAATTCGGCCTATTTCAACAAGGCCAACGACATGTATCTGGCTGTACCCGCCGGGGTTGTGCTGGATCTGGATACAAGCGGCGAGGGCCATACCATGAAGCAGCTTGTCGGCATGGGCGTATGGCGCATTTAGGGCCTGATCTGCGATGCCCTGCAATCGCTTGCCGCATTAAACTCTCGGGGGACGAAGCATGGAACTGAAGGAAATATTACAGTTTAAGCTGGGCTCGCTGTCCGTGGGAAATATTATCTCAGCGCTCATAACCCTTGTCATCTGCCTGATACTTGCCAGGGTGCTTATCCGCTGCATTGACAGGTTGATAGACAGAGCCGACAAGCTTGACAAGACGCTGGCGAGTTTTCTGAGGGTCGCCATAAAGTTTGTCATCTATTTTATCGTGGTGATGATAGTCGCGGATTCGCTGGGGATTTCCATAACATCCCTGGTGGCCCTGTTCGGCGTGGCGGGCCTTGCCGTATCACTGGCGGCGGAGAGCTCTCTTTCAAATCTGGTGGGCGGTGTGATGCTCCTCATATTCAAGCCCTTCAAGGTGGGGGACTATGTGGACACCGCCGGGGAAAGCGGCACGGTGACAGAGGTCGGCCTTATGTATACAAGGCTGCGTACACTGGACAACAAGGATGTGCTCGTACCCAATAAGGACGTGTCGTCCACGGTGGTGCGCAACTACGACGGCTACCCGACGAGACGGGTGGACCTGTTCTTCGAGACCTCCTATGACGATGATGAGAACATGGTGAAGGCCGCGATATATGAAGTGCTTGAGGCCATACCGCAGACGCTTAAATATCCGGAGCCCTTTGTAAAAATCAACAGCTACAAGTCCAGCAGCATCGAGTACGCCGTCCGGGTCTGGGCCAAGTCCTCGGATTACTGGCTTGTCCACTTCGACGTGCTGGAGGGCGTGCGTGCGGCATTTAAAAAGTATGACATACACATGACCTACGACCATGTGAATGTCCATATAGTTGAAAACGACGCCCAGTAAAGGCGTATATCCGGGGGAAGCGAAGGCTTCCCTCACTTTTTATGCATTTCAAAATTTTGTATGATTTTTTATATAAATATCTTGACAAATTATATAAGAAGTTGTAACATAAGTTTATAAAGAAGACAGGGGTGATTTCCTTGAAAAAAACACTTTACAGCCTGATGCTAAATGATGAGGTCGTCCGCCAGGTGGATATTCTGGCCCACCGTCTGGGCACCAGCCGTTCAAGCCTTATAAATCAGATACTTGCCGATTACGTGGATTATACCACGCCCGAGCGCAGAGTAAGCGACATATTCAGGACCATTGAAGAGATCATGCTCCCCCAGAGCGAGCTTGTGCCCTTCTTCGCGCCCAACGCACAGACCATGTCACTTAAGAGCTCGCTGGAGTACAAGTACCGGCCCACAGTGAAGTACGAGGTGGACCTGTCCGCGAACTCGCCCCGGGGCATTGGGGAACTGTCTGTCATATTCCGTACCCAGTCGACCGCCCTTGTGAGCGCGCTCACATCCTTCTTCAGACTGTGGAAGGATATTGAGGACAGACAGTTGTCACCCATGCTCCCCAACGGCCCTGTGAGCTATGCCCTGTATGACGGCAAATTTGTTCGGAGCCTGTCCGCCCCTGACCGGGACTGCACGGCTCAGGAGCTGGCCGGGGCTCTGTCCGATTATATAAAGCTTTTTGACACGCTTATGAAGAGTTGGCTCAGTTCTTCGCTCACAGCGGGACAGATTGAGGAGCAGTACTGTCTGAAAATGAGCAGAGCAGCCATTTTGTTGTAAGGAGGGATAGTCATGAATGCTGAGAACTATACGCAAAAGACCCTTGAGACCATACGCATCGCGCAGAATATGGCCGAAGAGAACGGGAACCAGTATATTATGCCCGAACACCTGATGTACGGGCTCATAGATCAAGACGGGGGACTTATACCCTCGCTTCTGACAAAGCTCGGCGCTGACTGCGATCAGATACTCGCGGAGCTGGATACAGCCATATCCGCCCTGCCCAAGGTGGCGGGCTCAACCCAGGTCTATCTGTCACAGGAGGCGGAGCGGGTTATACGCAGCGCCGGCAAGGCGGCCCAGAGCATGGGCGACGAGTATATCTCCGTGGAGCACATGATGATAGGCATATTCGCCGCCCCGACAGCGGCGATAAAGAGGATACTGTCCGACCACGGTATTACAAAGGCGGCCTTCACCTCAGAGCTCAGCAAGGTGAAAAGCGGCCCCGTGACCAGTGACAACCCGGAGGGCACCTACGACGCGCTCACCAAATACGGCACGGACCTTGTACAGCGGGCCAGATCCCAGGAGCTGGATCCGGTAATAGGCAGGGATAACGAAATTCGAAACGTCATCAGGATACTGTCCAGAAAGACAAAGAACAACCCTGTGCTCATAGGCGAGCCGGGCGTCGGTAAAACCGCCATCGCAGAGGGCCTTGCCCAGAGAATAGTCAGGGGTGACGTGCCTGAGGGCCTGAAGGACAAGACCATCTTCTCCCTTGAGATGGGCGGGCTTATAGCCGGAGCCAAGTACAGAGGCGAATTCGAAGAGCGTCTCAAGGCGGTGCTGAATGAGATAAAAAAGTCTGAGGGCAGGATACTGCTGTTTATAGATGAGCTGCACACCATAGTCGGTGCCGGAAAGACCGAAGGCAGCATGGATGCGGGCAACCTG
>JAFRAF010000257.1 GCA_017405545.1 Oscillospiraceae bacterium
CATCGCCGCCGCGAAGGCCAGAGGCGTGGATGTGCTCATATGCGATACGGCCGGCAGGCTGCACAACAAGTCAAATCTTATGAACGAGCTGGGCAAGATAAGCCGTGTGATAGACAGGGAGCTGCCGGATGCGTCGAGGGAGACCCTGCTGGTAATAGACGCCACGACGGGGCAGAACGGCCTTGTGCAGGCGAAGCAGTTCAAAGAGTACGCGGGCATAAGCGGCATAGTCCTGACAAAGCTGGACGGCACCGCCAAGGGCGGCATAGTATTCGCCATCTCAGACCAGCTCCAGGTGCCCGTGAAATTCGTGGGAGTCGGCGAGCAGGCGGACGACCTGCTGCCCTTCAACGGACGTGAATTCGTGGAGGCGCTGCTGGTATGAAACTGATACTTGCCAGCGGAAACAAGGGCAAGCTCCGGGAAATGAGGGCCATACTCTCGGACCTGGGGGCGGAGCTTGTTTCACAGGCCGAGGCCGGCTATGACCTGGACGTTGAGGAAAACGGGGACAGCTTCCTGGCAAACGCCAGGATAAAGGCCCGTGCGGCGGTGGAGGCCTCGGGACTGCCCTGCATTGCCGACGACTCCGGCCTTGTGGTGGACGCTTTGGGCGGACAGCCGGGCATATACTCCGCCAGATACGGTGGAGAGGGCCTTGACGACGCCCGGCGCAACAGCCTTCTGTTGAAAAACATGGAGGGGAAAGAGGATCGCTCGGCCCGTTTTGAGTGCTGCATAGTGTGCATGTTCCCGGACGGGAAAGAGATAGTGTCCTTCGGTGAGGTGAGAGGCACCCTGGTACATGAGCCCCGCGGTCAGGGCGGCTTCGGCTACGACCCGCTGTTCCTGCCCGAGGGGGAGGAGTTCACCATGGGGGAGCTTTCATGCGAAAAAAAGAACCGCATATCCCACAGGGCAAGAGCCCTTGCGGATTTTGAGAAAAAGCTCAGGGAGTATTTTGATACGCAAAACAGCGCTGAGCGGGGATAAGCGCGCGGCAGGCTATGCGATTAAAGCCCGAAGAGCGGTCCATATGACCGTAAAGCAGGGTTTAAATAACAAGTTTGAGAGGATATTTGAAGTATGCTTACAAGCAAGCAGAGATCTTATTTAAAGGGCATCGCGGCAAAAGAGGACACGATAATACACATAGGCAAGAGCGGTATCACGGACAATCTCGTGACCCAGGCCAGAGACGCCCTTAAAGCCAGAGAGATAATAAAGGGGAAGGTGCTTGAGAACTCCCTGCTCTCGGCAAGGGAGGTATGCGAGGAGCTTGCGGGGCTGTGCAGTGCCGAGCCCGTGCAGTTTATCGGTTCAAAATTCGTGCTGTACAAAAAGAACAGCGAGCTGGAAAACGGCATCAAGCTGCCGAGATAAGGAGGGGATTCGGGAATGAGAATAGGTATTTTCGGCGGTACCTTTGATCCGCCTCATGAGGGGCATGTGAAGGCCGCAAAGGCCTCAGTATTCGGTCTGGGGCTGGACAAGCTTTTGGTTATACCTACGGCTGAGCCGCCGCACAAGAACCTTGCGGCCGGGGGCGCCGATGCCCAAAGCCGTCTGGAGATGACCAGAATAGCCTTTAAAAGCGTTGAGAAATGTCTGGTCTCCGACATGGAGATAGAGCGGGGCGGCCGCAGCTACACCGTCGACACGCTGGACGCTCTGAAAGCCGAGTATCCCGGCGCGGACCTCTGCCTGCTGATGGGCACGGACATGTTCCTGAGCATAGAGGGGTGGAGGGACTATGAAAAGATCATGTCGGAGGCCGTCCTGGCCCCCTTTGCCCGGGCTGAGGGGGACATGGAAGGGATAAACGCCTTCGCCGACCGGCTCTGGGAAAAGTACAAGGCGCGGACCGTGCCGGTGAATATCGGGCCAATAGAGATATCATCCACAAAAATCAGAAGGGCTCTTCCGCACAGAGGGGGATTTGAGCACCTGGACAACGAGGTGTACAAGTATATCCTGTCCCACGGCCTGTACGGGGCGAGGCCGGATCTGGACTGGCTCAGAGAGGACGTCAAGACGCATATGGACCTGGACAGGATACCCCACATGGTGGGCTGTGAGAATATGGCCATAAAGCTCTGCCTTAAATGGGGCGGCAAGGTCGGCAATATAAGAGAGGCCGCCATAATCCACGATATCACCAAGCATCTGAGTCTTGACGAACAGTTGAAATTATGTGAAAAGTATGATATAATCCCCGATAATGCCGAAATCGAGAATCCGAAACTGCTCCACGCCATAACGGGGGCGGCTTTGGCAAAGGCGCTGTACAATTCGCCGGAGGAAGTATGCGAGGCCATCAGGTGGCATACCACAGGCAAAGCGGATATGAGCCTTGCGGAAAAGATAGTCTATATGGCGGATTATACGGAAAAAAACCGCACATTCGAGGGGGTCAAGGAGCTGCGCATGCTCTCATCAAGAGACCTTGACGGGGCGATGCGCATGGGCCTTGAGATGAGCCTTAATGAGCTCAGGGACAAGGGAATAGTGCCCCATCCCAGAACTCAGCAGGCGCTGGAATGGTTTATTGAGCATCCCGAGGGATAGTAAAAACTGCGGCTGAGAGTAGTTTAACGACATAAAACGCCGCTTTATGAATGGAGATATGATATGAAGCTATTTGGAGGCAGATCAGGCTCGAGACATACGTCCAGGGGCGTGAAAAAAGCTGCCAAGAATAAACAGTACGATGAGGACTGGTCCGCCTACGGACTCGATTACAAGAATTCCAAGAGAGAAGCCCGAGCGGCCGTGGACCCGGATGAAAAACTTGAAAGGTCTGAATACGGCCTGAGCCAGTAGGAGGATATCGAGAGCTATATGGAGGAGGTCGAGGAGGAGCCCGCCAAGAAGAAGAAAAGCGCCGGCAGGATACTTCTCCGCATCCTTATAGTCATTCTCGTGCTTTTGCTCCTGATAGCCATCGCAGGCGTGATATTCATGAAGGTCTATGTCAAGCCGCCTGAGGTCAACAATGTCATCCGCCCGTCCTCTAACGCGAGCCAGAGCGAGACAGGCGAGGAGGGCGAGACCCAGGCCGAGGAGGTCATCACCGGAAGAGATCCCGACAAGTACACCTTTGTTGTATTTGGCATGGATAACGGCAACGGCAATACGGACACCATCATGGTGGCCACCTATGACGCCGGCGACGGATCGCTGAACATTGTCAGCGTACCGCGAGACACCATGGTGAACGTGCCCTGGCAGACGAAGAAGGTAAACAGCATCTATGCCAATACCGGCGGGGCGGAGGGCTTTGTGAAGGGCCTGTCCGACCTGCTCGGATATGAGGTGGACTTCTACGTAAAGATAGATCTGGACGCCTTCGTGACCCTTATAGACGCCATAGGCGGCGTATACTACGACGTGCCCGTGAACATGAATTACGAGGATCCCACCCAGAAGCTGTACATCCATATAAACAAGGGCTATCAGCTCCTCAACGGTGAGGACGCCATGAAGGTCATCCGCTTCAGGCGCTACGGCAACGGCGATATCGGCCGCATCAACACCCAGCAGGATTTCCTGAAGACAGCGGCACAGCAGATACTTGAGAACAAAAAGTCCATTAACGTATCCACCTATGTTAATGTCTTCCTCAACGACGTGGAGACCGATCTTACATACGGCAACCTCGTATGGTTCGGTGAGCAGTTCCTGAAGATGAACAAGGAAAACATCAACTTCTATACCCTGCCGGGCAACTACGGCGATCATGTACGCCACGGCGGCAAGGATATCTCCTATGTGACCGTATATGTGGACGAGTGGCTCGATATGGTCAACCAGTACCTCAACCCCTTTGTTGAGCCCATTGAGCTGGAAAACGTCAATATACTCACCAGGAACCCCAACACCGGCAAGCTGTACGCTACCTCCGGTGAGTTGGCCTTCTCCGACGGATGGGGAGGCGCGAGAGCAAGCTGATTAATTAAGGAAGAAGGAGTTTGATTTATGCTTACACCTCTTGAAATGGCAAAACTGGCCGTTAGAGCTCTTGACAGCAAAAAGGCCATGGATATCAAGGCCCTGCAGATCGCGGATATTACAGTGCTGGCAGATTACTTTATAATCTGCACAGCGGGGTCCACAACTCAGATAAAAACCCTGTCTGACGAGGTGCAGAAGGTGCTCGAGGAGAACGGCGAGCGCCCCCTGCATGTGGAGGGCTACAGGGACGGCGGCTGGGTCTTGGTGGACTTCGGCTGCATAGTGGTACACCTTTTCCTGGACGAGACAAGGAGATTTTATGAGCTGGAGCGCCTTTGGAGCGACGCTCCCCAGCTGGATATCAGCGAATTTATAGGACCGGATAAATAGTGAGGAAGTGTGTCAATGAAGTACGATTTTGACAGGATAGAGAAAAAATGGCAGAAGATCTGGGATGAGACGGGGGCCTTCAAGGCCGTCACCGGCTCTGATAAGCCCAAGTTCTACGGACTTATTGAGTTCCCGTACCCCTCGGGACAGGGCCTGCATGTGGGCCATCCGCGCCCCTACACCGCCCTTGATATAGTGACGAGAAAGAGACGCACGGACGTCTACAACGTGCTGGTCCCCATAGGCTTTGACGCTTTCGGCCTGCCCGCGGAGAACTATGCCATAAAGAACCATGTGCACCCCAGCAAGGTGACCCAGGAGAATATAAGCAATTTTACCGCCCAGCTCAAGATGCTCGGCTTCGGCTTCGATTGGGACAGAGTTGTGGACACCACGGATCCCGAGTACTACAAGTGGACACAGTGGATATTCCTCAAACTGCTGGAAAACGGACTGGCATACAAGAGCACCATGCCTGTCAACTGGTGCACCTCCTGCAAATGCGTGCTGGCCAATGAGGAGGTCGTGGACGGCGTATGCGCCATCTGCGGCAGCGAGGTCGTCCGCCGCGGCAAGAGCCAGTGGATGCTCAAGATCACCGAATATGCACAGCGCCTCATCGACGATCTGGACACTGTGGATTTTATAGAGAGGGTCAAGACCCAGCAGCGCAACTGGATAGGCCGTTCTGTGGGCGCCGAGGTGAACTTCCCCACCACCGAGGGCGACACGCTCTGCGTCTTCACAACCCGCGCCGACACCCTGTTCGGGGCCACATATATGGTCATGTCCCCCGAGCACGAGCTGGTGGAGAAGTGGGCGGACAAGCTGGAGAATCTCGATGAGGTCAGGTCCTATCAGGCCGCCGCCGCCAAGAAGTCCGACTTTGAGCGGACAGAACTGAGCAAGGAGAAGACCGGCGTCGAGCTGAAGGGCGTGCGGGCCATCAACCCCGTGACCGGCGAGGAGATACCCATTTTCATCTCCGACTACGTGCTTGCCAGCTACGGCACCGGCGCAATTATGGCCGTACCCGCACATGACCAGCGCGACTGGGACTTCGCCGACAAGTTCGGCCTGCCCATAATCGAGGTGGTTCAGGGCGGTGATGTCACAAAGGAGGCCTTTGTGGCCAAGGACGACAGCGCCATTATGGTGAATTCCGGCTTCCTCAACGGCATGGCTGTCAAGGACGCCATACCCGTGATGATAAAGTGGCTCGAGGAGAAGGGCCTGGGCAAGGAGACTGTCAACTACAAGCTCAGAGACTGGGTATTCTCCCGTCAGCGCTACTGGGGCGAGCCGATCCCTGTTGTGCACTGCCCGAAATGCGGCTGTGTGCCCCTCAAGGAGGAGGACCTGCCTCTGCTCCTGCCGGAGGTGGACAGCTACGAGCCCACCGATACGGGCGAGTCGCCCCTGTCCAAGATGAGAGACTGGGTGGAGACCACCTGTCCCAGGTGCGGCGGACCTGCGGAGCGCGAGACGGACACCATGCCCCAGTGGGCGGGGTCCAGCTGGTATTTCCTCCGCTATACCGACGCCAGGAACAAGGACGCTCTGGCCTCAAAGGAGGCGCTGGACTACTGGATGCCCGTCGACTGGTACAACGGCGGCATGGAGCACACCACTCTGCATCTGCTGTATTCCCGCTTCTGGCACAAATTCCTCTACGACATCGGCGTAGTACCCACGCCGGAGCCCTATATGAAGCGCACAAGCCACGGCATGATACTGGGCTCGGACGGACAGAAGATGTCCAAGTCCAGAGGCAACGTGGTCAATCCCAACGACATCGTGGCGGCATACGGCGCCGATACGCTCAGACTCTACATCATGTTCATGGGCGACTTTGAGAAGGCCGCTCCCTGGAACGACAACGCGGTCAAGGGCTGCAAGCGCTTCCTGGACAGAATATGGAATCTGGCCGAGAAGCGGATAGGAGGCGACGACGCCATCTCCGAGGCGAACGCCGCCGTCGTACACCGCACCATAAAGAAGGTGGGCGAGGACATAGAGAACATGAAGTTCAACACCGCAATCGCCGCCCTTATGACCATGGTCAACGAGTTCTACGACAAGGCCCCGTCCAGAGGGGATGTTAAGATGCTCCTGAGCCTGCTGTCACCCTTTGCCCCCCACATAGCCGACGAG
>JAFRAF010000258.1 GCA_017405545.1 Oscillospiraceae bacterium
AGAGAGCAGAAACATGGATGTTGTGGCCGTGTCCCCGTACAAACTGGAAAAGAATCCATCAAGCATATTTTACTTCCTCCTTCATATAGCGTTCCCGCCGGAGCATGGACTCGTAGGCTCTACCGTACTTGGAAAAGCTTGTGGGGTATATCCTGCACCTTGCAAGGGCGTCCGCCAGCCAGAGGGGCATGGCGTTTGAGATCTTGATCTCCATGAGCCGCTGTCCGGGCTGGAGAAGCTGCTCGCCCCAGCTGCCTTCGGACAGGTCCAGGTCCGAAGTCCGCCAGAGTATGTTCCGGTCGAAGGTCAGCCGGACAGAGGGATCCTCCTTCCCTTTGAAGGAGAGCCGGTCATAGGAGAGGACCATGGCCGGGATCAGATTTCCATAGGATTTGAGCATCCACTCCAATTCCCGGAAGATTTGGCTGTCTCCAACCAGGCCTCTGCCCGCCAAAAACTCGACCGCCCTGCGGTAGGGCAGGCTCTCCCTCCGCTTGTAGACGATACCCATGGCCTTTTTCTTAATTTCCAGAAAGGCCTGTGTGTCGTCACCGGGGCGCTTGTAGCAGCGCAGCCGGAGCTTTTCCTTGTATTTCGGCTTCTGGAGGGATGTCCGGATGAGCCGGTAATCCGGAGTGTCGTAATACATATTTGAAATCGCGCTGACGGGGAAATCGTCGGGAACGATTCTGCCCTCCAGCTCCTTCATCAGCTGCTGATATTGGATGGCTGAGAGGAGATATTTCATTTCTTTCCGCTTGAATACCGCCTGATATACCATTCTGCAAACCTCCTTTGCGGGCTGTTTTTTTGTTTCTGTGGTAAGAATACAGCGGAAATCTTAAACAGGCCTTAAAAGAAAGCAGAAATTTTCCCTAAATAATATTGCTCTGAGAGAACGCTTGATTATCTGATGCTTGCATGCTTTCGGTCAGGCTCGCACCTCCCTTCCAATCAAAGGGGAAAAAACTGCTGTCTCCGGGCTGGATTTTCCCAGGTCGGAGGTCAAGCCGCTGTATGGTCTGAAGCACTTGACTTAATAAAGAATATAGTGCATAATAAATATACTTATCCATATTGATATTATCTCGAGAATATATTTTCTGTAAAATAGATACGGGAGAGAATTGAGCGCATGCACTCCACAGCGACGGGTTTCAGGCCACGCATGGCAGTACTGGCTGTGATCTTCCTGCTGACATTTTTCAGCGCTTTTTTTATCGGGCGTTATCAGGTCAGTGCGGGCGATCTTTTCGATATACTGTCCTACCGTTTTTTAAAGCTCCTTTCGGGCATATTCGATTTCAATTTGAAAACTCCGGTGACCTGGACCTCTCAGGCCGAGTCGGTGATAATCAATGTGCGTCTGCCCCGCGTAACAGCCGCTGCCGTGGTGGGCGCGGCCCTGTCCGTGGCGGGCGCCTCGTACCAGGGCATGTTCCGCAACCCCATGGTATCCCCAGATATTCTGGGCGCATCCACAGGCGCGGGCTTCGGCGCGGCCCTGGCCATACTGCTTAGCTTCAACTACATTTTCACCACCCTGTCCGCCTTTGCCTTCGGCCTTGTGGCGGTGACACTGGCCTGGGCTGTGAGCCGGGTGAGCAAGCTGAATACCACATTGTCCATGGTGCTGGCCGGAATAATGGTCAGTTCCCTGTTCTCCGCCGGGACGTCCTTTATCAAACTGGTGGCCGACACGGAGGAGCAGCTGCCCGCCATAACCTACTGGCTGATGGGCTCCCTAAACTCCATCAAGAGTAAGGACGCCCTGTTCGTCATCGTCCTTGTGATCATACCGCTTGTGCCCCTTATGCTCCTGCGCTGGCGCATCAACCTGCTCACCATAAGCGAGGACGAGGCCAGAAGTCTGGGCATCAATACCGGGCGGCTGAGGCTTGTGGTGATAATCTGCGCCACGCTGATGACCTCGGCCAGCGTCTCGGTCAGCGGCATGATAGGCTGGGTAGGTCTTGTTATACCTCATTTCTGCCGACTAATCTTCGGATATGACTACCGGCGGCTCATCCCCGCCGCCGCCCTCATGGGCGCGAGCTTTCTGATACTGGTAGACGACCTGTCCCGTACAATAAGCACAAGCGAAGTCCCCCTCGGCGTACTCACAGCCTTTATAGGCGCGCCGGTGTTTGTATATCTCATCCTTATAGGAGGTGCCGACCGTGAGCATTGAGATAACTGATCTGAGCTTTTCATACGAAAAGCATCAGGTGCTGCACAATATCGATTTTTCCGCCCATGATGGGGATCTTGTTGCCGTGCTGGGTCCGAACGGCGTGGGCAAAAGCACGCTGTTCCGCTGCATGCTGGGCTTTTTAAAGCCCCAGAGCGGGGAGATAATCATAAACGGGCACAACATCCGGGATATGGACAGCAGAGCTGTCGCCCGTGAGATAGCCTATATACCCCAATCCGTATCCCCGGCATTCAACTACACGGTGCAGGACACTGTGCTCATGGGTCTTACCAACCAGCTGGGCACTTTCCGCTCCCCCAAAAAGGAGCACGTGGAGAGAGTGCTCTCAATCCTGGACAGTCTGGGCATCGCCCATCTCAGGCACAGGGGCTGCGCCCGCATATCGGGGGGCGAGCGTCAGCTCACCCTGCTGGCAAGGGCCCTTATCCAAAATGCGAAGGTGCTGATCATGGACGAG
Source organism: Oscillospiraceae bacterium (assembly GCA_017405545.1). Classification (GTDB taxonomy): domain Bacteria; phylum Bacillota; class Clostridia; order Oscillospirales; family Oscillospiraceae; genus RGIG2311. The sequence continues at coordinate 2,673 of JAFRAF010000258.1, forward strand.
CCCACCGCCAATCTGGACTATGGGAATCAGTACAGAGTAATGGAGCGCATAGGCAGTCTGGCAGACAAGGGCTACACCATCATCTTCTCCACCCATGACCCGAATCAGGCCCTTCTGCACACAAGCCGGGCTCTGGTGCTGTCGGACGGCCATGTTCTGGCCTCCGGCCCCTCAAAAGACGTGTTGACCGAGGACGTGCTGTCCAGCCTGTACGGCATAGATGTGTCCATCCACGATCTGAACTACGGAGACAGCAGATGCATGGTCTGCACACCTTCCGCGGCAGCAAGCTGATAAAAAAACATATAACGGCCCGCAGGACGCTGAAATCCTGCGGGCCTTTGCTTTTTGTCGGAATCATCTCGCCTCCGCCTGCATACTATTTCAAGTCAGTATTCTGGTGGAGGTATTTCTATGGCATCATATATCATGCAGCGTCCGGGCTCAAGGGGCCCGGATACGGAGCTTTTGCAGCTGGGCCTGAACCGGGCCGGCTTCTACCCCTTTCAGCCGGACGGCATCTTCGGGTCCAACACCCAAAAGGCGGTCACAGATTTCCAGAAGTCTGTGGGCCTCGCCGTGGACGGCATCGCGGGCGTCAGGACCTGGGCCGCCCTCTATCCCTGGCTGGCGGGCTATATACTTCACACCGTGCGCAGAGGGGACAGCCTGTACAAAATAGCCATGGCTCACGGCACGACCCTCCGGGCGGTGCAGGCGGCAAATCCGGAGACGGACCCGCAGAACCTGCCCGTCGGCTCTCAGGTCACGGTGCCCTTAGGCTTTGAGCTGGTGCCCGGGAACATCAGCTTTACAAGCACCGTCATGGAGTTGTGCACCGAAGGACTGAGGGCCCGCTACCCGTTTATCAGCGAACAGAGCATAGGGCGCAGTGTATTGGGCAGAGAGCTCCGGGTCCTTAAGATAGGCCGGGGACCGAGGCAGGTTTTTTACAACGCCTCCCACCACGCCAACGAGTGGATAACAACGCCCCT
>JAFRAF010000259.1 GCA_017405545.1 Oscillospiraceae bacterium
AGATATCCGAGCTGTCCCACCATGGTCCTGAGGATCTGTTTATCTCCATCGTGACTCTGTTGGGCTCATTCATCATAATGTGTACCATAGAATGGCGGCTCGCATGTATAAGCTTTGCCCTTGTACCCATCTTCATCGCATATACCATGCTTCAGCGCAGGAATCTGAATAAGGTCAACAAGAGGGTCAAAGAGGAGCTGGCCGGCGTAAACGCCGCGGTCGAGTCGGCCATCTCCGGCATGCGCACCTCCAAGGCATTCAACAACGAGGAAAAGGAGAACGAAAAATTCTCCAAAGCAAATGGGAAATACGTTGTCACAAAAGAGAAGTACTACCGGGCTATGGCGGTTTTCAGCGGCGGGATGGAGATAGCGATGTCCCTCATGTCTGTCGCCGTTATCGCAGCCGGCGGCTATTTCATTATGAAAAACAGAATCAGCTACGCCGATTTGATCGCTTTTACTCTGTACGTTACAACGTTCATTACACCCATAAGAAAGCTGTCCAACTTTGTTGAGCTCTTCATGCAGGGCTTTGCAGGCTTCAACCGCTTTTTGCAGGTGATGCGTATGGAGCCGGAGATCAATGACCGTCCCGGTGCCATAGATATCGGCACGGTCAAAGGTGAAATAGAATTCAGAGACGTATCATTCAAATATAATCGCGGAGACTACGTCCTGAAGAATGTGAACCTAAAGATAAAACCCGGCATGAATCTCGCTGTGGTGGGCCCCTCAGGCGGAGGAAAGACGACTCTGTGCCAGCTCATACCCCGCTTTTACGACGTTACTTCAGGGGCTATATACATAGACGGCACGGACATACGGGATGTGACCCAACAATCACTGAGAGAGAACATCAGCACTGTCCAGCAGGATGTGTTCCTCTTTGCCGATACGATAATGGAGAACATCCGATACGGCAAACCTGACGCCAGCGACAAAGAGGTGATAAACGCCGCAAAACGGGCCGAGATACACGAGGACATCATGCAGATGCCCGACGGCTATCAGAGCTATGTGGGCGAGAGGGGAGTCATGCTCTCAGGCGGCCAGAAGCAGCGCATAAGCATAGCCAGAGTCTTCTTAAAGAATCCGCCGATAGTGATACTCGACGAGGCCACAAGCGCCCTGGACAGCATAACCGAAGCCAGGATTCAGTCCTCCTTTGATGAGCTCTGCGCCGGACGTACATCTATAATCATTGCCCACAGGCTGAGCACCGTCAGAAACGCTGATCTCATCGTCGTGGTCTCCGACTCACGGATAATCGAACAGGGAAGTCCCGCCGAGCTCCTTGCCAAAAACGGCGCATACGCAAAGCTCGCGGCATACCAGTCGGCAAGCCTCGCCTGATCGCAATACCGAATCGCATATACAAAAAACGGATACTGCGCCGGACGATACCGGAAATAAGGAAACAAATAACGCAGGCCGGAAAACAGCAGAGGTGTACAAATGATAGAGCTTACTGTAAAAATTGACGACGTGGATTATTACGCAATAGCTGATATGCTGCTGCCCCACATGGCTGATTATTTTGAACAGAATCAGCAGGGCGCTTCCTTTGCCAGGATGCTGTTCAACAAGATGGGAAAGAACGAAAACGCCGCTAAGGCGGTGATATCCGTACTGCCGCCGGAAGTCAAGGACGAGATAACCGCCTGGTATATCAACAGGCAGAGCGAAAAAATAGCCGGCAACATTATGGAATTCTTCAAATCCGGCGGTTTCAGCGCGAATGTCAGTGACATACACGCCAAAGCGAAAAGGAAAGACTGACGGGAACAAAATAACGACATAAACAGGGACATTCAAAACAGAATGTCCCTGTGGTACATATTGTTTAATCATATCTGCTGTTCCGGCTGTGAAAGGTCAGCCGATCCGGCTTTTTCGTGGGATATACCTGCCAATGCCCCTTTGCAGGAGCCTGCCGCCTTCAAAGCAAAGCACACCCCTTAAGAAGACTGCTCTTGCCTTTCCTTTAACCTGTCTCCCTTCCCAGGGGGAATAGTCTGTGTTCATAAACTGTTCATCCGCTCTTATCGTCCACATACAGTCCGGATCCCATATGACTATATCCGCGTCGCTGCCGACAGAAAGCGTACCTTTCCGGGGATACATGCCGAAGTTAACTGCCGGATTCTTTGCCAGTAACTCGTAAAAACGTTCAACGCCTATTTCTCCACGCTCCACCATCTCCCATAAAAGGACAGCCCTGTGTTCTATACCCGGCAGTCCGTTCGGAATCCTTGAAAAATCATTTTTTCCGATATCCTTCTGACCCCTGTACCGGTAGGAACAGTGATCCGTAGATATTATGTCTATGTCTCCGTTTGTTATTGCAGATTCCATAGCCTGCCGATGCTCTTCGGATCTTATCGGAGGGGAGCAGACATATTTGGCGCCCTCAAAGCCCGGCAGTGAGTACACCTCATCATTCAGGCTGAAATACTGGGGACAGGTCTCAACAAGCACGGATTTACCCTTTTCCCGGAACCTCTTTATCTCATCAAATCCGGTGGACGTGCTCAAATGTACGACCCAAGGTAAACTGTCCGACCTGTCGGCAAGCTCTAAAAAGCGGCTGACAGCATCAGCTTCAACACGGGGCGGTCTGGAAAGAGGATGGTAACCGGGGCCGGTTTTCCCCTCGTTTAAGCAGTTCTTTACACCTCTTTCTACCCCTTCGCCCAGCTCACAGTGGGCGCCCACCACACAGCCAAGCGCACCCGCTTCACTTAGAAGCCGGGCCAAAGCCTCATCACCGAGCATAAGGTCCCGATAGGCCATATACGCCTTAAAGCTGCTTACGCCGGCTTTTACCATATCCCGCAGTTCAGCTTTAGTCCTGTTATTCCAATCGGTCACCGCCATGTGAAAGGCGTAGTCACAGGAGCATTTTCCCTCGGCTCTGTCCATCCACGCTTCAAGGGCCTCATTGAGGCTGCCGCCTCTGTCCTGGGTGGCAAAATCAATGACTGTCGTGGTGCCGCCGGCAAGGGCGGCGGCGGTGCCGCTTGCGTAGTCGTCGGCTGTGGCAGTGATGCTGTTTGTCATCTCAAGGTGAGTGTGGGCGTCTATAAAACCCGGAAGGACAAAGCAGTCTTCCGCGTCATAAAATCGGGTGTTTTCCGGCGGATATTCCGGTTTTTCTATTATCAGGCCCTCATTGGTCCACAGCTCATCTCTTTTTATACCGCAGTCGGTGAGGACTCTCCCGTTTTTTATACAAAGCATATTAAGCTCCATTCTGTCAGTCGCATACCATTAACTCTTGTATTGCAGTTGCCTGTATTATAAAATATACTAAGTACCCTTTGATATGTCAATCGGCATTGATGCGTATTCAGCATCGAAGACAAATAATTCTTTAATGGGGGATAACATGCATATACCGCTCTGCGAAACAAACAAAATGGATATACTGAGCTTTTCTGACGCGAGGCATGAATATGAATGCTCAACAGGAAACGAGTATGACAGGAAAAAGTGGATATACATACCCGACAGCTACACCGAGTACCGTTATATTCTGGCGACAAAGGGCGATAAGCCTCTCATATGTCTGGGCATAAACCCCTCCTTCGCCGCCCCCGGAGCCCTTGACCCCACACTCAAATCTGTGGAGAGGATATCGTTCAGCAACGGCTTTGACAGCTTTATCATGCTCAATGTCTACGCCCAGCGGGCTACCCGTCCAAATGATATGGACAGCTGCTTCAATACCGCGCTCCACGATGAAAATGTCAAAGCCATGAATTACGCCCTTTCACTTTGCAGCGGACGGCCTGTGGTGTGGGCCGCGTGGGGTGCGATTATAGAGAAACGTCCCTATCTGAGAACCTGCCTCTCCGATCTCTACACGGCGGGGAAAGGCGCTGACTGGGTCCATGCGGGCCCGCTTTCAAAGGCCGGCCATCCCCATCATCCGCTCTATCTGAAGGCCGATTCAAAGCTGGAAGCTTTTAATATGCCGGGATACCTTGATTCACTTGTTTAGAATAAAAACAGGTCATTTGCGCCTTGACTCAATACTCCCGTTAATATCACCATATTTATGTTTTTTTGAGAGTATTCCATATTCATCGGCAAAAAGAACAGTATACTAATATGTTCAATTAGTAAAACGCAGCCC
>JAFRAF010000260.1 GCA_017405545.1 Oscillospiraceae bacterium
GCGGCTCTTTCGTCATAAACGGTGCGGAGCGTGTCATCGTATCCCAGATAATCCGCTCTCCCGGCGTCTATTACGAAAGACGGACGGACAAGTCCAACGTCACTACCTATTCCACCACGGTGATACCTTACCGGGGCGCCTGGCTGGAGTATGAGACGGACCCCTATGAGATGTTCAATGTCCGTATCGACAAGAACCGCAAGCTGCCCATCACGTGGCTGCTGCGGGCGGTGGGGCACAGGACCGACGAGCCCTACACCTGGCTCACCGTTTCCGGCGGCGAGACCGGCTCCGCTACCAATGAACAGATAAAGGCTATTTTCGGAGAGGACGAGAGGATAATCGCCACTCTCGACAAGGACACCTGCAAGAACAGGGAGGATGCCCTTATCGAGATATACAGGCGTCTCCGTCCCGGCGATCCCCCCACGGTGGATTCCGCCGAGTCCATGCTCTACGGCCTCTTCTTCGACCCCAGGAGATACGATATCTCCACCGCCGGCCGCTATAAGTTCAATAAAAAGCTGGCTATAAGAACGAGGCTTATCGGACATACCCTGGCAGCTCCCGTGACCGACCCCATGACCGGCGAGGTCCTGGCGGAGGAGGGCGTTGTCGTCACCCGTGAAATGGCCGACGAACTTGACCGGAAGGGCGTTACCGAGGCTGTTCTGCGCATAGACGACAAGGACGTTAAGGTATTCTCCAACGGCATGGTGCCCATGGATTCCTTTGTACCCTTTGACCCAATGGAGCTGGGTATTAAGGAAAAGGTGCGCCTTATCATCCTGCGCCAGCTTCTTGACCAGTACGGCGACGATGTTGAGGCCCTCAAGGAGGCCATAACCGAGAATATCGACGAGCTCGTTCCCCGTCATATAATCCCCGACGACATCTTCGCCTCCGTCAACTACCTCAACACCCTGGCCCATTTCGTGGGCGACCCCGATGATATTGACCACCTGGGCAACCGCCGCGTCCGCAGCGTGGGCGAGCTTCTGCAGAACCAGTTCCGCGTGGGCTTCTCCAGAATGGAGAGAGTCATCCGCGAGCGCATGACGCTCCAGGATCTGGACATAATCACGCCCCAGTCCCTTATAAACATCCGTCCTGTGACGGCGGCCATAAAGGAGTTCTTCGGCTCCTCGCCTCTGTCCCAGTTCATGGATCAGACAAACCCCCTGGCCGAGCTTACCCACAAGCGCCGTATGTCGGCACTGGGCCCCGGCGGCCTTTCCAGAGAGAGAGCATCCTTCGACGTCCGAGATGTCCACTACAGCCATTACGGCCGTATGTGCCCCGTTGAGACGCCTGAAGGCCCCAATATCGGCCTTATTTCCTATCTGGCCTCCTATGCCAAGGTGAACGAGTACGGCTTCCTCATAGCCCCCTTCCGCAGGGTGGACAAGGAGACCCACAAGGTCACCGATGTTGTTGATTATCTCACCGCCGACATGGAGGATCAGTTCATCGTCGCCCAGGCCACCGAGCCCGTGGATGAGAACGGCTGCCTCATAAATCAGCGTATAACCTGCCGCCACCGGGATGAGATCATCGAGGTGGACAGGGAGAGAGTTGATTACGTCGATATCTCTCCCCAGATGATGGTATCCATAGCCACCGCCATGATACCTTTCCTGGAAAACGACGACGCTAACCGTGCCCTCATGGGCGCCAACATGCAGCGCCAGGCCGTGCCTCTCATGACCACTCAGGCGCCTATCGTCGCCACCGGCATAGAGCACAAGTGCGCAGTGGACTCCGACATAGTCGTCCTTGCCGAGGGTGCCGGCGAGGTCATCGGCGTCTGCGCCGACAGAGTGACCGTCCGCTACGACGAAGGCGAAGTCAAGGACTACGCCCTCATTAAGTTTTCACGTTCCAACCAGGGCACCTGCATAACCCAGAGACCTGTCGTCGCGTTAGGCGAGAGGGTGGAGGCCGGAGACGTTCTGGCCGACGGCCCC
>JAFRAF010000261.1 GCA_017405545.1 Oscillospiraceae bacterium
ACAAAGGCGCTTACCTTTGAGGAGCCGGATATTGAGGCTTTCCCATGCCTCGGCCTTGCCATGGAGCTGGCGACCAGGAGGGACAGCTCCCACGCCGTTATGAATGCGGCCAACGAGGCGGCGGTGGATATGTTCCTGAAGGGGCAGATTGGCTTTAACGCCATATATGACAGAGTGGCTATCGCTGTGGACAGACTGTCCGGGCCCGCAGACAGCCTCGAGGACATTCTGGAGGCGGACAGGCAGACGAGAGAATTTGTCCGCAATTTGTGATTTAATTGTGAGGTAATCGACTGATCAATGTATATTATTATCGCTGTAATAGCGTTTGGGATACTTATAGGAATTCATGAATTCGGCCATTTCATCACGGCCAAGGCCTGCGACGTGCAGGTGAATGAATTTGCCATCGGAATGGGTCCGGCCATTTTAAAAAAACAAAAAGGCGAGACCCTTTATTCTTTGAGGGTGCTGCCCATCGGCGGATACTGCGCCCTGGAGGGGGAGGAAGGCGAGTCCGAAAACCCCCGGGCCTTCATAAGCAAATCCCCCGTCAGGAAGATCATCATACTTTTGGCCGGGAGCTTCATGAATTTTCTCATGGGATTGGTGCTTATACTAATCATATTCATGGGCGCCACCCAGTTCGTGGGCTCCACTGTGACCGGCTTTCTCGACGGCTTTGAGCTGGAGGGGGAGCAGGGACTTATGGTGGGGGACACCATATACAGCATAGACGGGGAGCGGGTTTACTACTCCAATGATTTCACCACCCTGATGTACAGAACCGGCGACAGCGTCGACATGGTGGTGCTCAGGGACGGGGAGAAGGTAGAACTCAACAATCTGCCCCTGCGGCAGAAGGAATACGATATAGACGGCGAAAAGGTCATGAAGTACGGCCTCACCTTTAATTTGATAGAGGCGAACTTCGGCTCAAAGCTTAATTATTCCCTGTATACCGCATATAACTTCGCCAGATCCGTGCGGCTGAGTCTCAGCGACCTTATATCCGGGAACGTGGGCATGGATGCCCTTACGGGTCCGGTGGGGATTGTGAACACGGCAAATGAGATCGCTCAGTCCGCGGACTCCATATCGATGGGGCTTAAAAACCTCTGCTATGTGTTCGCCCTTGTGGCCATATGCGTGGCCGTCACGAACCTTCTGCCCATACCCGCCCTGGACGGGGGCAGGATAGTCTGTCTGCTGATAACCCTGGTGATAGAGAAGATAAGCGGGAAAAAGCTGGATCCCAAGTACGAGGGCTGGCTTAACACGGTGTGCTTCATGCTGCTGATATTCCTGATGATATACGTTATGTTCAACGACATTATGAGGTTGGTAAATGGCTGATAAATATATAGTTGCCGGCGGCGTGAAAATCGGCGGCGGCGCTCCCGTAAGCGTCCAGTCAATGACGAATACAAAGACACATGACTTTGAGGCTACCATGGCTCAGATACGGGCTCTGGAGACGGCGGGCTGTGATATAATAAGGCTTGCCGTGCCCGATATGGCGGCGGCGGAGATGCTGGGCCCCATAAAGGAGGCGGCCTCAGTGCCCCTTGTGGCCGATATCCATTTTGACTATAAGCTGGCCCTTGAGGCCGTAAAGATGGGCATAGACAAAATACGCATTAACCCCGGCAATATCGGCGCGCCGGAGCGGGTAAAGGCCGTTGCGGATGCCTGCAGCGCGAAGAATATACCCATACGCATAGGCGTAAACGGGGGCAGCCTGGAAAAAAGACTGCTGGAAAAATACGGCAGGCCCACGCCCGAGGCCCTGCTGGAGAGCGCCATGGGCCATGTGAAGCTGCTCAACGACTGGGATTTCGACGATATATGCATATCCGTCAAGTCCTCGGACGTGCGGCTGACCATCGCGGCCTACAAGCTGCTCAGAGAGCGGACGGACTACCCGCTGCATCTAGGCGTCACTGAGGCCGGGACAAGATACATGGGCATAATAAAGTCCGCCGCGGCCATGGGCGCCCTGCTGTCAGAGGGCATAGGAGACACGATAAGGGTGTCTCTGACCGCTGACCCTGTCGAGGAGGTCAGGGCGGGCATATCCATACTGAAATCCCTGGGCCTGAGAAAGGCGGGGCCGGAGCTCATATCCTGCCCCAGCTGCGGACGCTGCAATATCGATCTTATCGGGCTGGCCTCACAGGTGGAAAAGCGGCTTGAAGGGCTGGACAGGGACATAGTTGTCGCCGTTATGGGCTGTGCCGTGAACGGTCCGGGCGAGGCCTCCCACGCGGATTTCGGCGTGGCCGGAGGCAAGGGAGAGGGCCTGCTCTTTATGCACGGCGAGGCTGTGGGCAAGGCCCCCATGGACAGACTGGCGGACGCCCTCATGGAGCTTATCGAGGAGAATTGAGATAAATGCAGGAACCCATACTGTTTCTGGATATGTTCCCCTTTTTCCGTAAGGATGACAATCTGAATGCAAAGTTTGAGAAGGTCATGATAAGCGGAGCTCAGGTGAACTCTTCGGAAAATACCATAGATATAGATATTATAACCGAGGAGGCTATTGCCCCCTTTGTCCTCGGACAGGCTGAGAGCGGGATCTCGGCGGAGTTCGGCTTTGCCGGTACGCATATACATCCCTCGCTGAAGCTCCGGGAGAAGAAGAAATCAAAGTCAAAGACGGAAAAGATATTCGGCTCCGTGCCGAAGGGACCCGTAAGCCCCATATCCGATGTCACCCTCGAGTCGGGGCAGGTCACTGTCCGGGGCGAGGTCTTTGATCTGGAGCAGAGAAGCGTTAAAAACGGAGACGCCATAGTGCTCAGCTTTGGGCTCACCGACTATACAGGCTCCATACGTGTGAGCAAGTTTCTGGCCGACGAGAGGACCAAACCGCTGGCGGACGCCGTAAAAGACGGCATGTATCTGACTGTCAGCGGCTCAGTGAGCTTTAACCGCTTTGAGGGGGACATAAGTCTGGACCCGAGAGGGATAGCCGTCTCGGAGAAACCGGTGAGAACCGATAGCGCCCCCGAGAAGAGGGTCGAGCTGCATTTGCACACGAAGATGAGCGCTATGGACGCGGTGTGCGACACAAAGGCTGCCGTCAAGCGGGCCATAGCCTGGGGCCATCCGGCCATTGCCATAACCGACCACGGTGTATGTCAGGCTTTCCCGGACGCTGAGAGCGCCGCCGGTGACAAGATAAAGATCATATACGGCGTGGAGGGCTATTACATAAACGATGTGGACGAGCGCCCCGCTGTGGTCGGTGAGACGGACTGCGGCTTTGACGACGAGCTGGTCGTTTTCGATATTGAGACCACCGGCCTTGACAGCGTAAGCGACAGGATAACGGAGATAGGCGCGGTCATCGTCAGGGACGGCGTCGAGACTGAGCGCTTTCAGACCTTTGCAGATCCGGGCATGCCCATACCCTTTGAGGTGAGCAGGCTGACCGGCATCAGGGACAGCGACGTGGCCGGAGCTCCATCCCAGGAGCAGGCCGTCCGGGCCTTTCTCGATTTCGCCGGAGGCAGACCCCTTGCCGCCCATAATGCGTCCTTTGACGTGGGCTTTATCTGGGAGGCGTGTCAGCGGTTCGGTATGGAGTTTGAGCCCGTCTATGCGGACACTCTGGCCATGGCCCAGGCGCTGCTGCCCGATCTGCGCAATCACAAGCTGGATACGGTTGCGGGCAGACTGGGTCTTCCCGAGTTCAACCACCACAGGGCCTCGGACGACGCCATGACAGCGGCCCTTATCCTGAACGCTTTTTTCATAAAGCTGAAAAAAGAGGGCCTCAACAACCTCTCTCAGCTAAACGGACGCATCGGCCGGGCAAGACGGGAGGCCATTGAGAAGCGGCGTATCCACGCCAGACATATCATCCTTCTGGCCAAGGACAAGACCGGCCTGAGGAATCTGTATAAATTAGTAAGCAAAAGCCACCTTGAGCACTTCCGGCGGAATCCCATCATGCCCAAGAGCCTTATTCAGGAGAACCGGGAGGGGCTTATCATCGGCTCCGCCTGTGAGGCCGGAGAGCTGTTCAGCCTTGTTGCGGACAGACGCAGCGGCTTTGAGCTGCGCAGGATAGCGCAGTTCTATGACTATCTTGAGATACAGCCCCTGTGCAACAATATGTTCATGCTCAGCGGCGATAGGCCGAAGGCCAAAAACGAGGAGGAGCTTAGGGACTTCAACCGGCGCGTTGTGGAGCTGGGACATGAAATGGGGCTTCCCGTGGTCGCCACGGGGGATGTGCATTTTCTGGACCCCCAGGACGAGATATTCAGGAGAATACTGCTCAACGCCAAGGAGTTCGACGACGCCAACAGGCCCATGCCCATATACTTCCGCACCACCGAGGAAATGCTGGAGGAGTTTTCCTATCTGGGCGAGGAGACGGCTTACGAGGTGGTCGTAAAGGCCCCCAACGCCATCGCCGACATGTGCGAGGCCATCAGCCCCCTGCCGCCGAAGAATACGCTCTTTCCCCCGAAAATAGAAAACAGCGCCGAGGAGCTGCAGGAGCTGGTGAACAAAAGAGTGAAGGAGCTCTACGGCGACGACCCGCCGGAGATAGTGAAAAAAAGGCTGGAATTCGAGCTGAACGCCATCCTCAGCAGAAATTACGACGTTGTCTATATGAGCGCCCAGAAGCTGGTGGCCGATTCTCTAAAGCACGGCTATCTGGTGGGCAGCCGGGGCAGCGTGGGTTCGTCCCTTGTGGCATACATGTCCGGCATAACGGAGGTCAACGCTCTGCCGCCCCATTACCGCTGCCCCAAGTGCGTCCACACCGATTTTGACAGCGGGGCAGGCTACGGCTGCGGAGTGGATATGCCCGACGCAGTTTGTCCGGTATGCGGGACGAAGTATAAAAAAGAGGGCTTTGATATACCGTTTGAGACCTTCATGGGCTTCGGGGGCAAAAAAGTGCCGGATATTGACCTGAATTTCTCGGGCGAATATCAGGCGAACGCCCATAAGTATACATACTCACTGTTCGGCACGGACCACGTTTTCAAGGCCGGCACCATAGGCACAGTGGCAGAGAAGAC
>JAFRAF010000262.1 GCA_017405545.1 Oscillospiraceae bacterium
CGCCACAGACGAGCAGCTTGACAGCCCGATACTCTACAGCTCCGCAAGAGACGGGATATGCTCCGATTCACCCGATGAGCCGGGTACGGATCTGAAGCCCCTTTTCGACCTGATACTGGACTATATCCCCGAGCCCGAGATGGACGAGGGTCAGCCCCTGCAGATACTCGTCTCATCCCTGGACTATAACGACTATGTGGGCAGAATAGCCATAGGCCGCGTAGAGCGGGGAATAATAGCGAAAAATCAGGAGATAGTGGTATGCAACTATAAGAACTCCGAGTCCCACAAGGCGAAGGCAGCCAACCTCTATGAGTTTGAGGGCCTTAGCCATGTGCCGGTCGACGAGGCGGGAGCGGGGAGCATTGTCGCACTCTCTGGCATAGGCACCGTGACCATAGGCGACACCATATGCGACCCCAACGTGCCCGAGCCGCTGCCCTTTGTGGAGATATCCGCTCCCACCATTGAGATGACCTTCGCGGTAAACGACAGCCCTCTTGCAGGGACTGAGGGCAAATATGTGACCTCCAGGAATATACGGGACAGGCTTATGCGCGAGACCGTCAAGGACGTGTCCCTGCGAGTGACCGAGGTGGAGAACAGCGACTCATATAATGTGGCGGGGCGCGGCGAGATGCACCTTTCAATACTGATAGAGACCATGCGCCGTGAGGGCTATGAGTTCCAGGTATCGCCCCCGAGAGTTCTGTCAAAGGAGATAGACGGAGTCCTCTGCGAGCCGGTGGAGCGCCTTGTGGCGGATGTGCCGGAGGAGTACACGGGTTCCGTCATTGAAAAGCTATCCAACAGGCGGGCTGAGATGGTCAGCATGAAGCCGATGGGCAGCCGTATGCGTCTGGAATTCCTCCTGCCCACGAGGGGTCTGTTCGGATACATGAGCGAGTTTCTCACCGACACGAGGGGAGAGGGACTCATGAGCAGCGTGTTTGACAGTTACGCGCCATATAAAGGGGATGTGCGCCGCCGAAATACAGGCTCACTCATAGCCTTTGAAAACGGCGAGGCCATTACCTACGGCCTCTGGAACGCCCAGGAGAGGGGCTCACTGTTTATCGGCCCCGGTACAAAGGTCTATGGCGGTATGATAGTGGGGGTGTCCCCCAAGTCAGAGGACATAACGGTGAATGTCTGCAAAAAAAAGCACCTCACCAATATGAGAGCTGCCGGCAGCGATGAGGCGCTGCGCCTTGTCCCGCCGAGAATACTCAGCCTCGAGCAGTGCCTTGAGTTCCTGGCAGATGACGAGATACTGGAGGTTACCCCCAAATCCCTCAGACTGCGCAAGGGCATACTTAATCACGAGCAGAGGATGAAGGCCTTAAAGGGCGGAAAGAAGAACTAAAGGCTTTGCTTTAACGAAAGATGCGCATTAATATCTCAGACCGGACTGTGTTTTGCAGACCGGTCTGAACTTCTTTTCGTTCATTTCGGAAATATTGTGTTGCAGAGTTTTAGATTCATGTTATAATATAGGCAATGAAAATGGATTGATAGGCTTTTCTGCCGCTTATGAGCGGTTGGGGGATGCTGCTATAAACAGTATTTATGAAAAAGGAGAATGAATTCATGAAGCTCACTTTTATCGGGGCTACCCATGAGGTTACGGGAAGCTGTACGCTCATAGAATGCGGAGGAGTGTACGGACTTGTCGACTGCGGCATGGAACAGGGGAGAGACGTATTTGTCAATGAGGATATCCCCGTCGCGCCATCAATGATAGATTTTGTGCTGCTCACCCATGCGCACATCGACCACTCGGGCAAGCTGCCCCTGCTTTGCAAAAACGGCTTCCAGGGGAGCATATACGCCACGGAATCCACCTGTGATCTGGCGAGCATACTGCTGCGTGATTCCGCCCATATACAGATGTTCGAGGCGGAGTGGCGCACCCGCAAGGCGAAGCGTGGCGGCGCGCCG
>JAFRAF010000034.1 GCA_017405545.1 Oscillospiraceae bacterium
CGTAGAACATGCTCAATGATGCCACAACCGCCTCTTTGGCTATGAATCCGGTGAGCAGCGCCACGATTGCCTGCCACATGCCAAAGCCCAGCGGGGTGAATATGGGGGCCAACTTGCCGCCCAGCGCGCCCAAGATACTGACGCTCATGTCATCCGTCATCCTCAGGCTTGTGTCGAAGCTCTGCAGGAACCAGAGTATGATGCTCATGACGAGAATTATGGTTCCCGCCCGGGTGAGAAAATCCCTGATCCTTTCCCACAAACGCTTAAGGCAGTTTGTCATGCTGGGCATACGGTATGGCGGAAGCTCCATCACAAATGGCGCAGGCTCGCCCTTGAAGAGGGTGTTTTTGAATGTAAGCCCCGATATGATGGCCATTATCATACCGAGAATGTATAACGCAAAGATCACTATTCCCGCGCTCGCGCCGAAAAAGGCTGAGGCCACCAGTGCGTAGACGGGCAGCTTTGCTGAACAGCTCATAAATGGGACCAGCATGATTGTCATGCGCTTGTCCTTTTCATTCTCCATGGTTCTGGCGCCCATTATGGCCGGAACGGAGCAGCCGAAGCCCATCAGCATGGGTATAAAAGCCTTTCCGGACAGCCCGAATCGGCGCAGGAGTCTGTCCATGATGAAAGCCGCTCTGGACATATAGCCGGAGTCCTCCAGCAGGGCCAGGAAGAAGAACAGCAGCGCTATTTGCGGCAGGAAAGTGAGCACGCCGCCCACGCCGGAGATGATGCCGTCACAGATGAGGCTGACCAGCCAGGGCGCGCAGCCCATGCCCTCGAGCCCGGTTCTGAGCCAGACGCTCAGGCCGTCTTCCATAAAAACCGAGACGAGATCTGAGAGCCAGGAGCCGAGGGTCGTAAATGTTATGATGAATACCAGCAGCATCGTGACGAGAAACACGGGCACCGCCAGAAAGCGGTTGGTGAGCACCTTGTCTATCCTGTCGGACAGAGTCTCCGCGTCTCTCCCGCTGCCCTTTGTTATGGATGCCGATACGACCTTCTCGATAAAGCTGTAGCGGCTGTCTGCGATAAGCGTCTCCCTGTCGCCCAGGGAGGTCGCGCTCTCATAGTCCCTTGCTATTTTATCAAGCCTGCTTTTTTCCTCATAGCTCAGGCCCAGAGCCTCCTCCACCAGATGGTCGCCTTCTATCAGCTTTATTGACGCCCAGTGGTCCGGGAGCCCGACCTCGTGGGCCTTGTCATGGATAACTTCAAATACACGGTGGTGTATCTCGTGGGTGAAATCATCGTAGAGATCGTCCGGCTCTATGGTCCAGCCCAGATGCATCTGCCGATGGGCCGTGTGCAGCAGCAGGTCCAGGCCCGTACCGGCCTTTGCCGAGATGGGAATGACTGGGATACCGAGTTCCTTCGCCAGCCTGTCTGTGTCTATCTTGTCCCCCGCCTTCTCGGCCTCGTCCATGAAGTTCAAGGCCACGACCATGGGCCGCTCAAGCTCCAGCAGCTGCATCGTCAGATACATGTTGCGCTCGATATTTGTCACATCCACAAGATTGATGATGCAGTCGGGCTTTTCGTTTATTATGTGGTTTCGGGCGATTATCTCCTCCATGGAATAGGGGGAGAGGGAATATATGCCCGGCAGATCGACTATGGTTATCTCACGCCCGGACAGATTCGCTGTACCCTCTTTCTTTTCCACGGTAACGCCGGGCCAGTTGCCCCCCTATGGATGGGAGCCCGTAAGGGCGGTGTAAAGGGTCGGTTTTCCGGAATTCGGATTGCCTACAAGGGCGATTTTCATGGCCCTCGTGTCATGGATGTTGGCGTCGTAGGGCTCCTCATGGGCATTTAGGTGATGCTCATGGTCTGCCAGCATCCTTTTAAGGACCTCAGGGTCCAGCTGACGCGGCGCGTAGCTTTTTTCCGCCTTTTTTCTCGTCCGAAGGGGAGGCAGTTCCCCTATGGTTATCTGAGCTGCGCTGTCCTTTCTTATGGACAGAGTGTAGCCGCGAAGCTTCAGCTCTACCGGATCCCCGAAGGGCGCGATTTTTACGACTTTGACTTCGGTGCCCGGGGTCAGGCCCATGTCCACAAGCCTTTTTTTCACTGCGGCGGACTTGTTTGACACGCCGGTTATTATCCCGCTCTGCCCCGGGGCGAGCATTTCCAGGGTCCGTATGTTCTCCATAGGCAGATCACCTGATATCATTTAGTAATATGTTTAACTCCCGTTTATGGAGCCATTTAAAGTTAGCATTTGCTAACTATATTGTCAATAGACTGACAGGATATTTTTAAAATAATTTTCACTGTTGCGAATGGAGACATTTTATGGTATTATCATAGTTCAGGATAGTATATAGTATATTTCGGATGACGACAGTGTGAACACGTTCTTATCCGGGGCTTATATATTACGATTTTAGGCGCGCGCTTAAAAGCAACGCTGTGCGGCGGACGCTTCAGAAGGGCCGCGCCCTGCCAGATCGGGAGCAGAGCATGTGGGTTGCGGACAATTGGAAGGACTATGAGCTTTTGGATTGTTCCGGCGGTGAAAAGCTGGAGCGCTGGGGGAAGTATACCCTCGTAAGGCCGGACCCCCAGGCTATATGGACAACACCGAGAGAGCACCCGGGCTGGAGGAACTGCCAGGGCAGGTATCTCAGATCCAGCACAGGCGGGGGCAGGTGGGAAAAGGACAGGCTGCCCCAGAGCTGGCAGATAAGCTATAAGGACCTTGTCTTCAACGTAAAGCCCATGAATTTCAAGCACACGGGCATCTTCCCCGAGCAGGCCTCGAACTGGGACTACGCACGGGAAAAGATAGCCGGGGCCGGACGGCAGATCAATGTGCTAAATCTGTTTGCCTATACAGGGGCGGCGACGGTGGCCTGCGCCAAGGCAGGCGCATCCGTCTGTCATGTGGACGCTGCCAAGGGCATGGTGAACTGGGCAAGGGAGAACGCCAGGACCTCCGGACTTGAAAACAGTCCCATAAGATGGATAGTGGACGACTGCATAAAGTTTGTCCAGCGTGAGATCAGAAGAGGACGGCAATACGACGCCATCATTATGGATCCGCCCTCCTACGGACGGGGCCCCACGGGTGAGATTTGGAAGCTGGAGGAGAGCCTTTTTGACTTCGTCACTCTCTGTGCGGACCTTATGTCGGAAGAGCCCCTTTTCGTGATAGTGAACTCATATACAACAGGTCTGTCGGCCTCTACCCTCACGTATATAGTCGAGTCGGTATTCTCCAAGCGCTTCGGCGGCAGCGCGAGAAGTGAGGAACTGGGCCTTCCGGTCACAGCGAGCGGGCTTTATCTGCCCTGTGGAGCCGCCTGCCGATGGGAGTGCATGAGATAAATTGAAGAGCATAATCAGTACAGATAAGCTGACTTATTTTTACCCCGAGAGGGAGGGCGAGGTCTCTCCCGTGGTAATTGACACCCTGGACCTTGAGATAGAGGAGGGGAGCTTTACCGCGATTCTCGGGCATAACGGCTCGGGCAAGTCCACCCTTGCCAAGCACTTTAACGGTGTGCTCCTGCCCATGGGCGGGAGAGTCTATGTGAGCGGTATGGACACCCGGGACGAGAACCTTATGCTGGAGATACGGCGGAGCTGCGGCCTGCTGTTCCAGAATCCCGACAACCAGATAGTGGCCAGCGTTGTGGAGGAGGATGTGGCCTTCGCGCCTGAGAACCTGGGGATGCCCCCTGCGGAGATACGTGAGCGGGTGGACGAGGCCCTTAAAGCCGTGGACATGTATGAGTACCGGGAGCGGGCGCCCCATCTGCTGTCCGGCGGACAGAAGCAGAGGGTGGCCATAGCGGGCATCCTGGCCATGCGTCCCCGCTGCATTGTGCTCGACGAGCCCACGGCCATGCTGGACCCGGGCGGCCGGGCGGAAGTCGTACGGCTCATCGCGGAGCTCAAGTCCCGCTACGGCATCACTGTTGTCCATATTACCCACCATATCGACGAGGTTATCGGCGCTGACAGGATCGTTGTCATGCACAGGGGGAAGATAGCCATGGACGGGACGCCCGCGCAGGTATTCACTCAGGTGGAACGCCTCAAAGAGATAGGGCTGACCGTACCGGATACCACCGCGCTTTTATACGAGCTGAACAGGGGCGGATTTGATCTGCCTCTGGACGCCCTCACAGTGGACGACTGCGCCGCTGCTATATATCAAAGTTTGAAAGGCTGAAGAGATGTCAGTTCCCATACTCAAAACCGAAGGGCTTACCCATGTGTACTCCCAGGGTACGCCGTTTGAGACCACGGCTGTCGAAAACGTGGATTTTCAGGCGGAGCGGGGAGAGTATCTGGCTGTCATCGGACACACCGGCTCCGGGAAATCCACATTTATCCAGCACCTGAACGGGCTTATCAGGCCCACTTCGGGCAGAGTGCTGTTTGACGGCGAGGATATATCAAAATCCAAGGAAAAGCTCCGGAACATACGCTTCAAGGTGGGCATGGTGTTCCAGTATCCTGAATACCAGCTCTTTGAAGAGACGGTATATAAGGATATTGCCTACGGCCCCGGCAACATGAAACTGTCCAAAAGCGAGATAGATGAGAGAGTGCGGGAGGCGGCCGCATTTACTGGCCTGTCAGAGGATTTGTTCGAGAAATCTCCCTTTGAGCTGTCCGGCGGACAGAAGCGCAGGGTGGCTATTGCCGGCATAATGGCCATGCGCCCCGAAGTGCTTATTCTGGACGAGCCCACCGCCGGACTTGACCCGGTGGGACGGGAGGACATACTTGCGAATATCCGCAAATACCACGACAGCATGGGCAGCACCATAATAATGGTCTCCCACAGCATGGAGGAGGTCGCCAAAAACGCCCAGCGCCTTGTGGTTATGAGCGGGGGACACATCGTCATGGACGGCAGCCCGGCCCAGGTGTTTGAGCATGGCCGGGAGCTCACGGAGATGGGCCTCGATATACCCATAGCTGCCCAGATCGCCATGAAGCTGCGCGACATGGGCCTTTCCGTTGACAAATCGGTGTTCACGGTTAAGCAGCTGGCGGATTCGCTGGTACGCATGGGGAGGAAAGACTGTGATTAAGGATATTACACTTGGCCAGTACTTTCCGGGCAATTCCGTCATACACCGGCTGGACCCCAGAACGAAGATAATCTGGCTCATACTCTATATTGTCGCCTTGTTCACGGCAAAGGGCCCTTGGGTTATATATTGGCGGCGGTGGTGGCCGTCCTGTTTATCGCGGTATCCACCGTCAGCGTAAAGACGATACTCAGCGGCCTTAAACCGCTTATCATAATTATTGTCCTTACGGGCCTGCTGAATATGTTCTACACCAGCGGGACGGTGCTGGTGGAGTTCTGGATAATAAAAATCACCAGAGAGGGCATAATCAACGCGGCGTACATGGTGAGCCGTATAATCATGCTCATTACGGCGACCTTCATGCTCACATATACGACCTCGCCCCTGTCCCTCACAGACGGGCTCGAGCGGCTGCTGTCGTTCCTTAAAAGGTTCAAGGTGCCGATACACGAGCTGTCCATGATGATGAGCATAGCCCTGCGCTTTATACCCACGCTCATTGAGGAGACCGGCAAGATCATGAACGCCCAGAATGCCAGGGGAGCGGATTTCGATACGGGCGGGCTTGTGAAAAAGGCCAAGGCCATGATACCCCTGCTTGTGCCGCTGTTTATCAGCGCTTTCAAGCGGGCGGACGAGCTGGCCGTTGCAATGGAGAGCCGCTGCTACCACGGCGGAGAGGGGCGCACGAGGATGCGTGTGCTGCGAATGAGAGCGGCGGACTGGGTCGTTATCGCCTTGAGCATAATGCTCTGTGTGGCCTCATGGCTGTTAAGAGGAGTGACTCTTTGATGAGGAATATAGCTCTGCGGCTGAGATATGACGGTACGGCCTACCACGGCTGGCAGATACAGCGTGATCAGGACACGGTACAGCAGCAGCTGCAGCAGGCGCTGACGAAGCTCTGCTGCCACGAGGTAAAGATCGTGGGCTGCGGAAGAACGGACGCCGGCGTCCACGCCGAGCGCTATTGCGCCAACTTCCGCTCCGACACCAGAATACCCATTGACAGACTGCCTTTGGCAATAAACGGGCAGCTGCCTGAGGATATATGCGTACAGGCCGCGATTGAGGCCCCCGAGGATTTCAACTCCATACTGTCATGTAAAAAGAAAGAGTACACTTATCTGATATACAATTCACGAATAAAAGATCCCTTTTTGCGTTCCAGGGCCTGGTTTTATCCCTCGCCCCTGAAGCGTGATGTTATGAGAGAGGCCGCGTCCATGTTTGTGGGCACCCACGATTTCGCGGCCGTGCGGAGCGTGGGGACGGAGACAAAGACCACGGTTCGCACCGTATATTACTACGAGGTCGAGGGAGAGGGACCCATATTCAGGCTCCGTGTCTGCGCAAACGGCTTCCTGTACAACATGGCAAGGGCCATGGCCGGGACGGTTATCTACGCCTCGGAGGGAAAGATAAGACCCGGAGATATCCCCGGACTGCTTGAAAAGGGCGACAGAAGGCTGGCAGGTCCCACCGTGCCCGCCTGCGGCCTGTATATGACGCGGCTGTGGTATGACGGGGCTGTGGGAGAAATGATGGAAAGGGCTGGAGATGCGATGTGAAATTGCCGTTTGAAATAAAAATGCCGGATCTGTCTGAGAACCGGAATATAATAATCATAGCCGCAGCCTGCCTGCTCGTGATAATACTGCTTGTCGTACTCATTGCGACCGGGGCCATATCCTTCGGAGGGCAGCGCGACGCCGACGCCGGGCCGGACACGGACCGGAAAGGCGACACGGTCTTTTACTATGAGACCGGCAGCCGTGCTGTTTTCGGCGACCTCAACGGTCGGCTCATGGTGGCCTCATCTCTGGGAGCATCCTTTTATAACAGGGACGGCAGCGAGGTGTTTACAAGCGTAAGGCCCATGGACTGGCCGGTGCTAAGCACAGGCGGCGGCAAGGCCGCGGTGTGGGAGACCGGCGGGGATAAGTTCATGACCGTAGACTCGGGCGGCATAGACATGGACATGAAAACCGAGAGCCCGGTTATCACGGCTTCGCTCAACGAAAAGGGCTGGCTCTGCCTTTGCACTGAGGACAGCGCCTATTACGGTGTCGTGACTGTGTATAATGACAAGGGCGTGGCCGAATACAAATGGTATTCCGGCAACGGATATCTGATGAACGCGAAGCTGGCGGACAACTGCAAGGACATGGCTGTCCTTACACTCAACACTGAGGGGAGCGCCATTGTCTACTATAAATTGGACAGTGAAGAGGAACAGGCGCGTTTTGAGCTTGACGGGGAGCTTATAATTGATATATGCTATACATCGGCGGGTGATCTCGCTGTCCTCAGCAATAACTGCCTGCGCATACTCAGCGGAGATACCCTGAAGGCAAAGTTTGATTTCCCGTCACAGCATTTGGGCGCCTATGCCTTTGCCGATGGCTATACAGTGATATTCTGCAATGAAAGCCAGTTCGGAAACGGCGGCAGTCTGATAACGCTCAATGACAGCTGCGAGGTCATCGGGCTTGTGGAGCTGGGAAAAAACGTGGATGTAATAGCGACTTGCGGCAGCAGAGTGGCCACGCTCAGCGCGGATGTTGTCACCGAGTATAACCGGGCTCTTGACCAGAAGGACTGTTATGAGACGGATACCGGAACGATAAGCATCATCGTGGGTTCGGACAAATCTGTGCTCGCGCTGGGAAAATACAGCGCGGAACGGTTTTAATATTATTGTTTCAAGCGGAGAAGATTAAAATATAAGTTCGATTATAAGTGGGGATTAGAGCTATGAGTTTTGTGCTGGATATTATTTTGGTTTGCATCATTGTCTACTGCGCGATAAGGGGATGGCAGAAGGGCTTTCTCATCAGTCTGTGCGGTATTGTCGCCGTTATTATTGCCATTGTCGGCGGCAATATTGCCGCAAAGGTCTACTGCAATGAATTTGTGGGGCTCATCGACCCCTTTACCACCGGAATTACGGAAAAGCTTGTGCTGACCGTGACCGGCGACGTGCCGCCGGGGGAGGAAGGCGCCAGATTCCCCCTGACGAATTCCGAGAGAAAAGACGTGTACACCGTATGCAATGCGGCTATGCGTGAGTTCGGACTGCCCGAGGATGTGGCGGACGAGATAGCCAGAACCGTGGCCGAGGATAACGACACGGTGAACGAGGCCATGGGCGTAGCGCTGGCCGAGCAGCTCACTCAGCGCTTTGCATACCTGGCGGTGTTCACAGTTGCCTTCGTGATAATTTTGCTTGTATTGAGCGTTGTGGGCAGTATTCTGGATTTGAGATTGGAACTGCCAAAGCTGCGAACGGCCAACAACATATCGGGCGCGGTACTGGGCGCCGTAAAGGGCCTGCTTATAGTAATGGTCATCGCGCTGATATGCAGGTATGTCGTTTTTGTGCTCGGTATAGATACTGTGGAAAAGACCACGCTGCTTGAGGGCATGGCCAATCACAATCTCATTGCAGATCATCTCGGACTGTAGGCATCCCGGGCTGTAACGCCTGAAAGGTACATCGGTTTTTCCCTTATCAAAGCATGTACTGTTCAGCCGGATACAGTGTCCCTGAATATATATGCTGCAGGCCACTCCGGATGAGAATAAAGAGGGAGTGGGAGGAGGAACAAAGCCCGAATGAAGGCTGCCATTAAAAACGTACCGAATATACTGTCAGTGATCAGGCTCTGCCTGGTACCTGTTTTTCTCATAGTGTTTTTTGAATATGACAAAAAGTATGCGCTTGCGGTCTATGTTATCGCGTCGATTACGGATGTTCTGGACGGTTTTCTGGCCAGAAAGCTCAACGCACAGTCCAATGTAGGCAGGATCCTTGACCCGCTGGGAGATAAGCTCATGGCTATCGCCGTGATAAGCTGTCTTACGGTCTCCGGGATACTGCCGCTGTGGGTGTTGCTCTTTTTCCTGGTAAAGGATGCGCTCATGATACTGGGCGGCGTGATAATACACAAGCACTACGGAATGGAGATGCCGTCTTCGAACTTCCTGGGGAAAGCTGCGTCCGCAATACTGTTTATTGTATGCAGCCTTATGATGATTTTCCCGGGAAGGATAGGGGAAGAGGCGATAATGATCGCAGTGGCAGTTGCCGCCGCTGCCTTCGTAAGCTATCTGTTCACATTCAGGAATGTGACAAAAGCCGGCAACAGCTCTGAAAATGCACGCGGTTAAAAAGGAGTGATACCATGCAACCGACTCTTTGTGCCAGATGTAAGAAAAATGTGGCTGTAATATTTATTACCAAGATAGAAAACGGTCAGTCCACAAATGAGGGACTGTGTCTTAAATGCGCAAGGGAATTGAAAATAAAGCCTGTTGATGATATAATACAGAAAATGGGCCTGTCCGATGAGGATCTGGAAAACCTGTCCGATGAGATGATGCACGCCTTCGGCGGGGTGGAGAGTCTCACCCTGTCCGACGACGACAGCGGGGATGACGACGATGAGAGCGGAAAGACCGCAACCTTCCCCTTCCTCAATAAGCTTTTTTCCGGACCGGATTCCCCAATACCGAATCCCGAGAAGTCCCGTCCCGGAAGGGATGGTTCCAGGGAGGAGAAAAAAGAGAAGGAGAAAAAGAAAAAGTTTCTTGACAACTATTGCATCTGCCTGACAAAGCGGGCCAGAGAAGGCAAGCTGGATAAAATGATAGGCAGAGAAACCGAGACTGAGCGTGTCGTTCAGATACTCAACCGCAGACAGAAGAATAACCCCTGCCTCATAGGCGAGCCCGGAGTCGGAAAAACGGCTATAGCCGAGGGCCTTGCCCAGCGCATAGCTGAAAAAGACGTGCCCTACAAGCTTCGGGAAAAAGAGGTATATCTTCTGGATCTGACCGCCCTGGTGGCGGGCACCCAGTTCCGCGGCCAGTTTGAGTCCAGAATGAAGGGCCTTATAGAGGAGATAAGGTCAGAGGGCAATGTGATATTGGTCATCGACGAGGTCCACAACCTTGTGGGGGCCGGCGACGCCGAGGGCTCCATGAATGCGGCCAACATCCTCAAGCCCGCCCTGTCAAGGGGCGAGATACAGGTCATCGGCGCCACCACATTTGCCGAGTACCGTTCCCATATAGAAAAGGATTCCGCCCTTGAGCGGCGCTTCCAGCCCGTTATTGTCAACGAGCCGTCAATCGAGGACAGCGTTGCCATAATAAAGGGCATCGCCCACTACTACGAGCAGTTCCACGGGGTAAAGATACCCGACGCCATTGCAAGGCAGGCTGTCATACTGTCTGAGCGGTATATCACAGACCGCTTCCTGCCGGATAAGGCCATCGATCTGATTGACGAGGCCTGCTCGGATGTGAACCTGAAAAACAAGGACTACGCCGAAGCGGCCACCCTTGAAAAAGAGCGGGACGATATAAGCAAAGAAAGAGAGCTCCTGCTGAGTACTACCGAGGGGGAGGGTGACTATGAGCGGCTGGCGGCCCTGCGCAGCCGCGAGATGCAGATCAACGAGCAGCTTGACAGGATAGCGGCAAAGGGCATGCCGGAGCTGGGCGTGGATAATCTTGCCAGGGTCATCGAGCTCTGGACACACATACCGGCCAGCAGCATCCAGGAGGATGAGCACAAGCGTTTGAGCGAGCTGGATAAGCGGCTTAAACAGCATATCGTCGGTCAGGATGAGGCTGTGGATTTGGTCTGTGCCGCCATAAAGCGCGGAAGAGTGGGCATATCACCGAAGCGCAAGCCCGTGTCATTCATTTTTGTGGGCTCCACAGGCGTGGGTAAGACCGAGCTTGTCAAGCGGCTTGCGGAGGATCTGTTCAGCGAGCCGGAGTCCCTCATAAGGCTCGACATGTCCGAGTTCATGGAAAAGCACGCGGTGTCCCGTATAATCGGTTCGCCTCCGGGCTATGTGGGCTATGACGAGGCGGGACAGCTCACGGAGAAGATACGCCGCAGACCCTATTCCGTGGTGCTCTTCGACGAGATAGAGAAGGCCCATCCCGACGTGATGAATATCCTGCTCCAGATTCTGGACGACGGGCACATCACCGACGCCCACGGCCGCTCCGTCAATTTCGAAAACACGGTCATAATCATGACCACTAACGCCGGCAGCGACAGGAAGGACGGCTCTGTGGGCTTCAACCGCAGCATAAATGAGCAGGGCAAGGAGAAAGCTATAAAGGCGCTCAACGATTTCCTGCGCCCCGAATTCATAAACAGGGTAGATGAGATCGTATACTTCAACAAGCTCACGGAGGAAAACTTCCGGAATATCGCCGGCATACTCCTCGGGGAGCTGAAGGACTGCATGGCGGAAAAGGGCATAGAGCTCAGCTATGATGACAGTGTAATAGACTATCTCACAAAGGAATCTTATTCCATCACCTATGGCGCGCGGAACCTCAGACGCACCATACAGAAGGAAGTTGAGGACAAAATAGCCGAGGAGATAATTTCAAATTACGCACACCCCCTGAGCCGAATTGGAATTACGGCTGTGGAGGGCAAAATACAAGTAATTGGAGTATAGAAATAATAAATACAGGAGGATATGAATCAATGAGTGGATGTAATGGAAATTGCGGAGCCTGCGGCGGCTGCTCGCAGATGCCGTTCCTGGATGAAGAGCAGGAAATCAACCCCGATGTAAAGAAAGTATATGCGGTAATAAGCGGTAAAGGCGGCGTCGGCAAGTCTATGGTCTCCTCAATGATGGCTGTGGCCATGCAGCGCAAGGGCTACAAGACAGCCATACTGGACGCTGATATGACCGGCCCTTCCATCCCCAAGAGCTTCGGTATTTCGGAAAAGGTCAAGGGCGGGATGTACGGTATTGAGCCCGCCGTCTCAGAGAAGGGGACTAAGGTCATGTCCGTGAACCTTCTTCTGGAGAACGAGACTGACCCCGTACTATGGAGAGGACCCATAATCGCCGATGCGGTGGACCAGTTCTGGAGCAATGTGCACTGGGGAGAAGTGGACTTTAT
Organism: Oscillospiraceae bacterium; assembly: GCA_017405545.1. Taxonomy (GTDB): domain Bacteria; phylum Bacillota; class Clostridia; order Oscillospirales; family Oscillospiraceae; genus RGIG2311. Next base: position 12,024 of record JAFRAF010000034.1, read on the forward strand.
GTTTGTCGATATGCCTCCCGGAACAGGCGATGTGGCCCTCACGGTCTTCACAACCATCCCCGTGGACGGCATCATCATCGTTACCAGCCCCCAGGAGCTTGTTTCCATGATAGTTTCAAAGGCCGCGAAGATGGCGGACATCATGAAGATACCCATCGTGGGCATTGTGGAAAACATGTCCGGCTTCGTCTGCCCGGACTGCGGGAAGACCCACAAGATATTCGGCGACAGCCATATCGATCAGATCGCGTCCACCTTCGGTATCGAGAAGGTGTTCCATATGCCTATCGATCCCAAGCTGGCCGAGCTGTGCGACAATGGCAGCATAGAGAACTTTGAGGGCGACTGGCTCGACGACCTCGAGACCCTTCTTTAAAAATAAAAAAACCAAAACGGTCGACGCTGATGCGTCGGCCGTTTTTTGTGCGTTTAACAGCA
>JAFRAF010000263.1 GCA_017405545.1 Oscillospiraceae bacterium
CCCAGTCTGAAAAGCATGGGTACGATCATACTGAACTACGCCGGATTGGAGTCCGGAGCCGTTCCGTTGGCCGTGAATATTCTTGAGGACATTTTCCGGGAGGATCTGGAGCTTTGCGGCGTCCACAAAACTGACATTCAAAAAAATAATTGAATTGACTCTTTAAACCGGCGGATGCTGTCCTTAGAATCAAAATATAATTTCCGAAACGACGGATTTCAGGAGGTACCGAGATGAAAAACTATTTTGATCTTTCAGGACAGACTGCCATTGTGACCGGTGCGTCTACAGGACTGGGTGTACAGATGGCAAAGGCTCTGGCCAATCAGGGCTGCAACATAGTATGCCTCGCCAGACGTAAAGAGAAGGTAGAGGAAAATGCCGCCATGCTGGAGAAGGAATTCGGCGTAAAGGCCATCGGCGTTGTCTGTGACATCACAGATACCGAGAATGTGGAGAGAGCCGTCGATGAGATCCTCCAGAAGATGGGCAGAATCGACATACTGATAAACAACGCAGGCACCGGAGCCGTCGCCCCCGCTGAGGACATTACCGATGCTCAGTTCATGGGCGAGTTGAGCATCGATCTGGCTGGAACCTTCAAGATGGCCCGCGCCGTAGCCAAGAAGGCCATGCTGCCCGCCGGTTACGGCCGCATAATCAATATCGCGTCCATGTACGGTCTGGTAGGCAACAAGATCGCCCCCGCAAGCCCCTACCATGCCGCAAAGGGCGGCGTTGTAAACCTGACCCGCGCCCTCGCTTCAGAGTGGGGCGAGAAGGGTATCAACGTCAACGCCATCTGCCCGGGCTATTTTGAGACCCCGCTGACCAAGGAGACTCTGGACTCCCCCTTCTTCCAGGAATACGCCAAGACCATGATCCCCATGTCCCGTTACGGCAAAGAGGGTGAGTTGGACACCGCGGCCATCTTCCTGGCGTCTCCCTTCTCGTCTTATGTAAACGGGCTTATCTGCCCCGTAGACGGCGGCTACACCACCATGTAATCGGCCTTGGCCGAAGCATGCTTCATACGCCGGCCGCAGGTGCGGACTGCGTTCTGAGAACAGGCTCCATGTGTAATTAAACAAATACTTCTTCATCCCCCCGATTCATAATGCTGTGTCGGGGGGATGTTTTTTCGATGTGCGGCCTGTGATTATGCGGAATCAGACAGTGTGACACAGGACGGGATGCGACGAACACGTAATATACATCTAAAATCTTGAAAAAAAGCATTTGCTGTGGTATAATAAAATGCTTCTTTGGTTTCATTTTGCGGACAGCAAAAAGAAACCCGCCGCTTTTTATCGGCGGTATGAAGCGGCAGATACAAAGAGAGGTGTGCTTATGTACCTTAAGGCACTGGAGCTCCAGGGCTTCAAGTCCTTTCCGAAGAAAACGCGGCTGGCATTTGACAAGTCCATCACCGCCATAGTGGGACCCAACGGCAGCGGCAAGTCCAATATATCCGACGCCATAAGCTGGGTAATGGGCGAGCAGTCGGCCAAGACTCTGCGCAGCGGCAAGATGGAGGATGTTATCTTCGGCGGTACGGAAAAGCGGAGCCAGGTAGGCTTTGCCGAGGTCTCACTTGTGCTGGACAACAGTGGGGGAGAGCTGGGCCTTGAGGAATCCGAGGTCATAGTCACAAGACGATATTACCGCTCGGGAGAGAGCGAGTACATGATAAACAGAAAGTCCGTGCGCCTGCGGGACATAAACGAGCTGTTTATGGACACGGGTATGGGCCGAGACGGCTACAGCATCATAGGACAGGGCCGGATATCCGAGATACTGTC
>JAFRAF010000264.1 GCA_017405545.1 Oscillospiraceae bacterium
CATATGAGCAGTGCTGTTTTCCGCTTTTTCAAAATAGGTGTCCTGTATGTCCAGCCGCAGGGTGGTGAGAACTCCGAAGCGCTGCACAGACAATATTGGTGAGAACACGTCCTCATACACATAGCTGTAGGACATGATGCCCTCGTTGTCATCTTTTACCAGAGTGTCACAGACTGAGAACAGGGCGACGACAGAAGCTATCATTAACGACGCAAGCTTTAAAGATATAATCCTGTTCGGGGGAAGCTGTCTGCCGAAAAGCAGATAGAGTATCAGTGGAAGGAACAACAGGATAAGGACAAAGGCCGAATCGGCAATCCCGGTCAGCGCCTCCCGCCAGAAATTGCTGAGAACAGCTCCGGAGTTGAGCACGGAGTACACAGTGGTAAAGGTTTTGAATATGGTGAAGTACACCGCCTGTATGCCCATGGCAACGGTGATAAGGACCATTAAGACCGTGGATACCGCGAGATTGACGCGCCTGTTCCCAAAGCTTGAGAGCAGGGCGACAGTAAGCCCCGCTACAATGCTGAAGAGCACGGTGTACAGGCATCCCTTGAGCAAAAGGCTCCCATAGCAATGGAGCGCAACGCATATCTCCATCCATATTATCCACAATGGAAACAGCGACCAGAAAGCAATTGCCCTGTATTCATCTTTTTTGAATCTGACACATGGAACGGTCATAGCCCCAACCTCTTTTATCTATTCACCAAATACAGCAGTCTGAAGAACCTTATTTGCCACAGAACCCGCCACAGACGCGCCTGAACCGCCGTTTTCAACCAGCACGATAAACGCGTACGGACAGCCCTCGTTCGTTATAAAACCGGAGAACCAGGCATGTGGATTACCGCTGCCGACCTCCGCTGTACCGGACTTGGCGCAGAGCTCAAGACCGGGGAAATTGTCTTTACCGTAATTATACGCCACATCGTAGCCCAGCATCACCTGAAGGCGCTGGGCGGTGTCCTTTGACATGAGCCTTTCAGATGAACCTGTTTTGCCGTTTTTCAGCAGGGTGAGGCCCGTCGCCTCGCCGTCGTTGGCCACAGCGCACATGAACCTGAGATAAGCGGCGGGATTTACCAGATCGTTGTACTGTCCGGCTCCCGACCAGCCGAGGTTGGTCGTGTCAGCCGACGCCTTGTCAAACCTGCCTGACGCCGTGGTGATGACCCCGTCAATATCATGGCCGCTGAGAAGACCGTAACGGTCTGCATAATTATAGAGATTATCGGATCCCAGCTCAAGGGACAGCCGCGCGAAAGCGCAGTTGCAGGACACGGCAAGGGCCTGCTCAAAGTTAATCCTTCCGTGGGCGTGGGTGCAGGTGACCTTGTCCCCGCCTATAGTGAGAGAGCCGTCGCAGTTGAAGCTTCTCTCGTTTATACCCCTGGATTTTTCAATGGCGGCCGCGGCCGTTACAACTTTGAAGATAGAGCCGGGAGTAAAGGTTGAGGACAGGAAACGGTTGAGGTATACGCCGGACTTGTCATCTGCGGATATCTCGGGCGGATCGGATGGGTCAAAGCCGGGACTCGATACGCAGCACAGCACCTCGCCTGTCTCATAGTTCGCGACGGCAACGACGCCGCTGCGCCCGTCCAGGGCCTTATACGCGGCTCTGTTCAGATCTGCGTCTATGGACAGCTTGACCTTTCCGCCGTCACCGCTGAAGCTGTACGTGCCGGTTATGTGGTTAAACCCCGTGAGCTGTCTGGCATAAACGGTCAGGGCGCCTGTCCCGATATTTCTGTCCTTATCTCCAACAACGTGCAGGGTGGCCTTCCTCAGAGTCGAGTCGCTGGCAAAATAGCGCTTCCCGTCCTCGACGCCGGCCAGAAGTACGCCGTCCCGGTCATAGATATCCCCGGAGCAGAGCCGCCCGTTCGAATAGACGCTCTTATTATAGACCGAGGAACCCCATTGCGCTCCGTTTACGCAGTATTTAAATACGTAGACAGACAGTCCGCACAGCAGAAGCAGTACTATTGCCAGAACTGACGCCGTTCTTCTCTGCATTTTTTTCACTTTAAAGCGCCCCCTCTCCCCTGCGCCTTATCTTTATGGCAAGGCTGGCATTCTGCCTGGTGTCAGCCGCTTTTAGGAATGCAAGCATACCCCAGCAGGATATAAGACTGGAGCCGCCCCTTGACACAAAGGGAAGCGTCACGCCGGTAAAGGGCAGTATGTCCATGGCGCCCAGTACGTTCAAAGCGGTCTGACAGAGGAATACGGATACGGCTGCGCACGACGCTATGACGTAGAAGGAGCTTCTCGCCGTATACGATGAACGCACCGCGAACACCGCGTAGAGTACTATCACAACAACGACTAAGACGGCGATAATAAGTCCCAGCTCCTCACACAGTACGCCGAAGACCAGATCGGTATCGGCAGCGACCACATTCACAAGCCAGCCCTGACCCGCACCCACTCCGAACAGTCCGCCGGAGGCAGCGGCCGCCATTGCCCTGGTCTGCTGATATCCGCCGCCGTTGGCGTCAAGCCATGCCTTGCCCCAGGTGGCAAAGCGGCTCATAATATAGGGCTTGGCGGACATGACTATAAGGCCTGCAAAGCCCGCTCCGGCTATGCTCATGACCACAGTCGAGAAACTGCCGGATCTGAGAAAAGCGATAACAAGATAGGCCGTGAAGAATACCAGTGCCGTGCCCAGATCGCTCATAAGGGCAAGCGCGCCCACGCATGCGCCGGCAAAGGCGATGAACAGAAGTATGTTTCGCTTTGCGAAAAGCCTGTCCATAGTTGCGGCTCCCGCCAAAACAAAGCTTATCTTTACAAATTCCGAGGGCTGGAATGTGAATCCGCCCAGATTAAGCCAGTTTTTTGCTCCAAACAGGGAATCCGCCATAAGAAGATTCACGCAGAGCAGAGCAAAGCCAGCCGCGGCGATGGGCCAGCGCAGCTTTTTCGCCACATTGAGATCACGCAGGAACCAGCACAGGCACAGAAATAGAACTATTCCCGCCGTTACAAAGGCGAGCTGTCTGTACATGGCGTTCGGCACAGATGATGCCGCCACTGACATTCCAATGGAGCAGAGCAAAAATGCCATGCTCTCTATTTCAAATCCGGTCCTGTCAAAGGCGAGATAGAACCAGAACACGAGCCACATGAGGGCTATCAGTCCTCCGAAGCCTATGCATATCTGAACTATCTCCCCCAGGTCAGAGGAGAAGCAGTGACATATCATAAGCACCAGAGCGAAGAGGGTGACAAAGAAAAGCGTTACCGAAGGGCGGATGATATTTCCGGGCCTTCTCCTGAGCTCGGTCTCCTCCTCCACATCCTCGTCGGTGGCAGGTATGAGAACAAGCTCCACACCGCCCATCTCTATGACGTCACCCGCTTTTATAAACGTGTGGCCGTATACCTCATCGCCGTTGACGCGTATCCCGCCCTTGGAGTTCGGATCATAGACCTTCCAGTTTCCCTTGGCGTCACGAATGAGGGCGCCGTGCAGTCTGGAAAGAGTCGGGTATTCAAGCATGATATCACAGGCCTTCCCCCTGCCGATGAGATTCTCCCAGTGATTGATGGGCAAACGGGCACCGTTGGGCAGACTGAGATAGGCCCAGGTCTCTGTGTCCTGA
>JAFRAF010000265.1 GCA_017405545.1 Oscillospiraceae bacterium
CTCCCATCACCATCCCCGCCGGCGTAGAAGTAAAGGTGCAGGACGACAATAATGTGGTGGTAAAGGGCCCCAAGGGCACCCTTTCACAGGCTATAAACCCCATCATCAAGGTCGAGGTGGACGGCAACGTCATAAATGTCACCCGCCCCAACGACGAAAAGCAGAGCCGCTGCCTCCACGGACTCAGCCGTACTCTCATCAACAACATGGTAGTCGGCGTGAGCAAAGGCTTCTCCAAGGAGCTGGAGATAAACGGCGTAGGTTACAGGGCCGCCAAGGAGGGCAACAAGCTCGTTATGAACCTGGGCTTCTCCCATCAGGTAACCGTCGAGGAGACCGATACCATCAAGATTGATGTCCCCGCGCCCAATAAGGTTGTAATCAACGGAATCGATAAGCAGGCCGTCGGCCAGTTTGCAGCAGATGTAAGGAACAAGCGTCCCCCCGAGCCGTACAAGGGCAAGGGCATCAAGTATGTTGATGAAGTCATCCGCCGCAAAGAAGGCAAGACCGGTAAATAAAGGGAGGTGTACCTGAAATGATAAAAAGACCTGATACTAACAAGCAGCGCTTAAAGCGCCACAAGAGAGTCAGAGCTAAGATTTCGGGCACTCCCGAGAGGCCGAGACTCGCTGTTTTCCGCAGTGAATGCAATATATACGCCCAGGTTATCGACGACGTGGCCGGCAACACCCTCTGTTCCGCCTCCAGCGTCGAGAAGGGCTTCGAAGGTTACGGCGGCAATATTGACGCGGCCAAGAAGGTCGGTCTCATGATCGCCGAGAGAGCAAAGGCCAAAGGGATCAGCAACATCGTTTTTGATCGCGGCGGTTATGTGTATACCGGCAGAGTAAAGGCTCTGGCCGAGGGCGCCCGCGAGGGCGGCCTGGAATTCTAAGGGGAGGAGGAAACAATAATGGCTTATAACAATGACAGAAGGAACAAAAGGGAAGAAGCTCCCTCTGAGTTCGTGGAAAAGGTTGTTTCCCTGAACCGTGTATCCAAGACCGTAAAGGGCGGCCGTATCTTCAAGTTCGCTGCGCTGTGCGTAGTGGGCGACGGAAAGGGCCGTGTAGGTTTCGGACTCGGCAAGGCCGGTGAGGTCTCCGAGGCTATCCGCAAGGGCATTGACGACGCCAAGAAGAACGTGGTCAACATCACCATTACCGGAACCACCATTCCCCATGAAGTTATCGGCGCTTTCGGAGCCGGTCGCGTGCTCCTTAAGCCCGCACCTCCGGGCACCGGCGTTATCGCCGGCGGCGCAGTCCGTGCGGTAGTTGAAGCAGCCGGCATCTCTGATATCAGAACAAAGTGCCTGCGCTCCAACAACCCCCAGAACGTAGTGGCCGCCACCATGGCAGGCCTCAGGTCCCTCCGCGACGCCGAGCAGGTCGCCAAGACCCGCGGCAAGAGCGTAGAAGAAATACTTGGGTAGGAGGGAAAGAAATGGCTAATCTCAGAATCAAGCTCGTTAAAAGTCTTAACGGCAGAAATGATAAGCACATCGCGACCGCCTATTCTCTGGGTCTTAAAAAGATCGGCAGTGAAACGGTGCAGCCCGATAACCCTCAGACCAGAGGTAAGATTGCTCAGATAAGCTATCTTATCAAGGTCACAGAAGAATAAGGAGGTACTGCAGAATGAATTTGTATGACCTTTCTCCTGCTGCCGGCTCCACCCAGGTGGGCAAACGCAAGGGCAGAGGCCCCGGCAGCGGCAACGGCAAGACCGGCGGCCGCGGTCACAAGGGCCAGAAGGCCAGAAGCGGCGGCGGTACCCGTATCGGATTTGAAGGCGGACAGATGCCCCTTGCACGCCGTCTTCCCAAGCGTGGCTTTCACAATATTTTTGCCAAGCCTCTGGAGGCAATAAACGTATCGGCGCTCAACCGTTTTGATGACGGCGCTGTCGTTGACGCAGAGGCTCTCCTGAATGCGGGAGTACTTTCAAAGTGTGAGTATGGTGTTAAGATCCTTGGCGGCGGTAAGCTCACGAAAAAACTTACGGTCAAAGCGTCTGCGTTCTCCCAGTCAGCCAAGCAAATCATAGAGGAGGCCGGTGGAAAGGCAGAGGTGATCTAGGTGCTAAAGACTATACGAAACGCATGGAGGATAGAAGAACTCCGTAAGAAGATGCTCTTCACGCTGTTTATTCTGCTCCTCTACAGGTTGGGAAATGCCGTCCCCGTTCCGTATATCGACACCGATCTGCTCGGGCGTTATTTTGACTCCCTTTCTAACACTGTTTTGGGGCTGTATAATGTAATGTCCGGCAGTTCGTTCTCGAGTGCTACGATATTCGCGCTTTCAATTCAGCCCTATATCAACGCATCCATCATAATTCAGCTTCTCTGCGTTGCTATCCCCGCACTGGAGAGGCTGCAGAAAGAGGGCGGCGAGGAAGGAAAGAAGAAGATCGCGTCCATGACGAGATATGGTACCGGCATAATCGCCCTGCTCCAGGGCTTTGCCTACTACATTCTCATCAAGAACAACTCCATGCTCACCGCTGAGGGGCAGGGACTCTGGCCCGCGATCGTCATCATCGCCTCGTTTATAGCCGGATCAATGCTCATCATGTGGTTGGGTGAGCAGATCACAGAGTTCGGCGTAGGAAACGGTATATCCATCATCCTGTTCGCCAACATCATCTGCCGTCTGCCCAATCATGTGGCGTCCATGATCTCCAAGCTCTCCGTAGACTCCTCCGGCTGGTGGATCTACGCACTGATGTATCTCGGCGGCCTTGTTATCATCGTACTGATAGTAATTGTCAACACGGCGGAACGACGGCTCCCGGTACAGTACGCAAAGCGCGTTGTGGGACGCAAGGTTTACGGCGGACAGTCCACCCACATCCCCATGAAGGTCAACATGTCCGGCGTTCTCCCCATAATCTTTGCCCAGTCCATAGCATCACTTCCCGCCACGGTAGCCGCCTTCGTACCCAAGTGGTCCAACGGCTGGTTTGTCAGGGCATTTGATGTGAACGGAGCCCCCTACGCACTGATTTACTTCCTGCTGATAGTCTTCTTCAGCTACTTCTATGCAACGATACAGTTCAACCCCATAGAGGTCTCCAACAAACTGAAGAAGAACGGCGGTTATATCCCGGGCTTCCGTCCCGGCA
>JAFRAF010000266.1 GCA_017405545.1 Oscillospiraceae bacterium
ATATTGACAAACCTCCTTAATGAGATCGGAAATTCAAAAGAAATATGAGATAATGTTTACATAATTATTTATTATGTTATCTATCTGGTGTGCTTACATAATTCGCTCCGTGTAGATTAAACGTCATATGTGAATTGGGCTGTTCAGCATCTGGGAATAATAAGCCGCTTCCACCTCATGGGCGCTCAGGCGTCCGCTGACATAGGCTTTCATCAGTATATCAAAAAGCTTGATATACTCTGAGAGCGCCTAAGCCAGCTGGTCAGTGGTGCAGTCACGGTCAGGTGCTGCGATACTGCGGGTAAAGCGCCCTTCGTACAGGGCATAATGCTGTCGATGACCAGTGAGGGGAGTGAGATGGGCGTCCTCGATGCTCTTCCAGAGACGGAAGAACTCCGTCATAACCGAGATCAGCGAAGCCGATTGGGTCCGGAACACGACCGAAAGCTCACCGATGTTCTCTTCCTCACCTCGGAAGAGCTGAACCTCATACTTGACCGTCGGGCGGTACTTATACTCCAGAGAACTCTTCAGCGACATACTGTAGCTGTTCGGAGCGAAAAAGGGGACCAGATCACTGTTGGGCTGCATCAGCTGCTCAATGGCCGAAAGAACGTCGTTGATGCGTCGCTCGGGAGTGGTGTAGTTCACATACTCGGCGAGAATCTGGTTGATGAGCGCGGAGCGGTTGGTGCCCCTGCGGTGCGCCAGGGCGTCGATCTCCCGCACGACCTCGTCGTTGAGCATCAGGCTGTACAAAGTCTTTTTCATAGCAGATCACCCTTTGCTGTTATTCTATGGTCTTATTATACGGCGGCAGCGGTCTTTTGTCAATATATTTATATAAATATTTTTGCTATTTATATATTGAGCCGAGTTTTTTCCCCCGAAAAGCCTGCTTCCCCCGTCGGGGGGTATTTCTCGCCCGCTCCCCTGATCACGGTAAACGCCTGAAGCATACGGCGGAGCGTCTGGCTCCCCCGAAAGGGGAACTGTCGCGGCGCGCTTCCTGCGCAAGCCGTACTCCCGCGATAGGTTTTCCTTGTCATGTCAAAGCCTTTGTGATATGATTAATTCGGCACCTAAATGCTGCCAATTGAAGCAATATGATTCAAAGCCGCCTTGTTCGCCGCGAATGCGGCAGCCGCAGGGCATGGCGATGATTCCTCCGGCGATCTGTACCGCTCTCTATTGTTGAATCTTGAATTGCCGGAGTGATCGGTTGAAATCAAAATGCCAAACACGAGGGACCACCCATGGACGTTTATGAACGGCATCAGCGGATCTGGCGGCTCCTGTACGTGCTGTCTCACCGCTTTATCACCCCTAAATTCCATATGACCCACGAGGACCTGCACGTGGACGGGCCGGTGATTCTGATCCCGAACCACGTCAACGCCTGGGATCCGCTGCTCGTCGCCATGAGTTTGCCGCAAAAGCAGGTCTACTATGTGGCAAGCGAGCATATCTTCCGCCTCGGCTTTGTGTCGCGGCTCCTGAACTGGCTGGTGGCGCCGATCCCCCGGCGCAAGGCCTCCAGCGGCACGGACACGGTGAAGGCCTGCCTG
>JAFRAF010000267.1 GCA_017405545.1 Oscillospiraceae bacterium
TGCAATATACTTGTATGTGACGGAACCATGTGATAAAATAACCCACATGTTTATCCGCATATAAGATCCAGGCGGAAAAGCATACAGCAAAGGTTTGAGGTGTGTCACGCTCAGGAAGGAGAAAATGCAAATTAAGATCAAAAAAAGGCGCCTGTCGTTTTTACTTGCGGCCATGCTGCTTGTCAGCCTGATCCCGGCTGCCGCCGCGGCGGGCGATTTTGAGGACGTTGCAGAGGATGACTGGTTTGCGGACGCGGTCAGATATGTTACCGAGAACGGACTTATGAACGGCGTCACGGATACGCAGTTTATGCCCTATAAGGGCGTCACCAGAGCTATGCTGGTGACGACTCTCAACCGCCAGGCCGGAAGCCCTGAGGTCACGGCTGAGAATCCCTTCGCGGATGTGGGGGCCGGAGAGTGGTATGCAGACGCCGTCTGCTGGGCGGCTGATTCAGACATAGTCAAGGGCTACAGCGAGACATCCTTCGGCCCCGGGGATTTCGTCACACGCGAGCAGCTGGCGGTCATACTTTACAGGTATGCCGAAAAACAGGGGGCGGATGTCAGCGCCAGGGGCGAACTGGATGGTTTTGACGACGCGGATAAAATAAGCGACTGGGCGGCTGACGCATTAAGCTGGGCCGTGGGCGTGGGCCTTTTAAACGGTGTTACCGATAAAATGCTCGTACCGAGCGGGAACGCTGATCGCTTACAGCTTGCGGTTATACTCATGCGCATGTTTGATAAGAGCTCCGTGGCCGAGGATCCCGCCCTGATCAGCGCCGTCGATATTTATAATATTGATTATGAAACGCAGGAATGGACCCTTGCCCAGAGGCTGACATACCGGTATGATGAGAACGGATACCCCGTTCAGCTCGATAAATATGATGCCAACACGGATGAGCACAGCATAACGGACTTTGAGTACGAGTATGAGGACGGTCAGCCTGTGAGCAGAACAGAGTTTGGAAACAGCGGCACAGTCAAAATAACAACAGAGTATGAAAACGGAAAAATAAACGATATATACTCCGAGACACTGGATGGCAGCGTGGTGTGCAGGACAATGTATCAGTACGCAAACGGAGATGAATACTTCACCCTGCAGCTCTTCTCAAGAGTATGCAGAGAGTCCGCGGAGGGTGAGGTGTCCTTCACCATGGAGGAGGCGGACTCGGTACAGGTGACGACCCGGAACGGGCTGCTTGAGAAGACTGTCAACACAGGGCTTTACGCCAACTGGAACGCGGACGAAGAGAAGGAGTGGATGCGCTTCAACGGAACATATACGGCCTGCTACGATGAAAACGGCATACTCAGCGACACCTCAAGTGTCTTCAGGGCGGGCCCTCCGGGAGGCAAAGACGTCTATGATGTGACATGGGAAAACGGACGCGTCACCGAGGTGATTAAGAGCATACAGTACGAGGGCCAGGAGCAGGAGCTGAATCAGCGCTTTGTATTTGAGTATACGGATATCGGCACAGACCCGGGGCGTTATGCGACGATGATCAATGATCATATCACAGACTCCGACAATAACTATTACAGATATTATTGGTATTAATAGCCCTGAAGGCAGTTTCCGCATCCTTGTTGCAACACCGTATTCACAGAACACCCCCGCAGACATCATTCGTCTGCGGGGGTATTTGCGTAATATGATATCCACCCTGTGTCTGCAAAAGACCAAATCCCACGCGGGTGCAGGGATGGTATGTACAGGGTCCGGTCACCCCGCCATTGCGTGTTTCAATGTGTCCTTTGCGGCCTGGAACTGGGCGTCGGCGCCCCGGTCCAGATTACCCAGATACAGGTTGTAATAGTCCTCGTTGGTGAGCAGGGCGGAGATGTCGGGGGTGACGCCCACGCCGATGAGGCTCCTGCCCTTGGGGGTGTAATACGCGCCCGTGGAGAGCACTACAGCGCTGCCGTCGCTGAGGTAGTGGGTGGTCTGGGACCAGCCCTTGCCGCTTGTTTTCTGGCCGACTACGGTTGCCCACTCGTACTCCTGCAGGGCGGCCGCGAAGAACTCGGCCGCGGAAAAGCTGCAGTCGTTTACGAGCACGACCATGGGCAGCTCCACGCAGGCGGCGTCCGAGTTGTAGACCCTTTCATCGCCGCCGGAGCTGACGGAGGAGAATATCCTGACCTCCGGAAGCAGGTAATCCAGCATGTCCAGCAGCTCCGAGAGCTTGCCGCCGTTATTGAAGCGCACGTCGAATATGAAGCCCTGCGCGCCCTCTGCCAGCAGTTTGTCCATGGTCTCCTTAAAGGCGCCGCTGACGCCGTTATTGAAGTTGGATATGGTCACGCAGCCTATGCCGCCGTCCAGAAGCTCGCCCTCCACGCCCACGGTGGATATGGCCTGCCTCACGACGGTCAGCTCTTTCACGCTGCCGTCGCTTTTATATACGGTCAGGTCCACCGTGCTGTCCTCGGGACCAACGATGAGGGCGCGGGCCTCGCTCAGGGACAGCTTCGCGATGTTCCGGCCGTCAACCTCGGCGATGAGGTCGCCGGCCTCGATGCCGGCCTTGAAGGCCCCGCCCTGGGGATTTACGGACTGGACGCTGATATACTCGCCCTCGGCCTTGGTGACATACAGGCCCACACCCACATAGCTGTTGTTGATGCTGTCGCTGTAGCTGTCCACGCCGTCGGTAAATATGTAATAGGACCACCTGTCGCCGAGACTGTCTATTATCCCGTCGACAGCCCCCTCGGAGACCGCCTCCGAGTCCACCTCGCCCACGAACTGCTTTTCCACAAGGGATATGGCCTCGTATATGGGGTTGTATTTCTCAACGGTGCTGATCAGCTTTCCGTATCTTATATTGAACGCGATGAGGACTGCGGCCAGGGTCACGGCAAAGGTCACCAGCGCGGTTAGTATGATCGTCCCGGCTGAGCCGCCTGACTGCTGTCTGATTTTTTCAAAAAAAGCTTTCATATGTGCTCCTTCAAGTTTGACATAGGGCAGTATGTTTGCTAAAATTATCCCATAGCGGCAGCTTTTTCGCGGATATGTGCGTAAAAGCTGCGGAAACAGTATGCGCAGTATATGTTGACTGTATCGTTTCCCGCCGGGCGGCGGGGATAAAGAAAAACGACCGGTTTGGAGGATGATTCGAAATGGCCGATGGTATGGTATACGCTTCTTTTGAGAGCATGCATGAATTCATGCGTCTGGGCTTTATAGCCGCGGGGGTTCCCGCAGAGGACGCGAAGGTCTGCGCCGATGTGCTTATCGAGGCGGATAAGCGTGGCGTCGACTCCCACGGAGTAGGTCGTTTTAAGCATATATACATCGACAGACTTCAGGCCGGGATTCAGAACCCCGTTACCGAGTTTGAGATAGTCAGGGAGACGCCCACCACGGCTGTCGTGGACGGACATGACGGCATGGGACATGTAATAGCCGTGCGCTCAATGGGCATGGCGATAGAGAAGGCGAAGGAATGCGGCATGGGCATGGTGGCCGTCAGAAACTCCACCCATTACGGTATCGCCGGGTATTACCCCCTCATGGGCGCCGCCGAGGATATGATATGCATCACCGGCACCAACGCCAGGCCCTCCATCGCCCCAACCTTCGGCGTGGAGAATATGCTGGGCACGAACCCCTTGACCATAGGCTTCCCCACGGACGAGCCCTTCCCGTTTCTTATCGACTGCGCCACCAGCATAACCCAGCGCGGCAAGATTGAGCAGTATGCGAGACTGGGCCTCAAGATGCCCGAGGGCTGGGTCATTGACTCCGAGGGCAGGGCCGTGACCGATCCGGATGTGGCTCTTGACGGTTTTTTAAGCGGAGAATGCGCCCTTGCCCCTCTCGGCGGCATAGGTGAGGAACTGGCCGGATACAAGGGCTACGGCTATGCCACAGTCACGGAAGTGCTGTCCGCCGCGCTTGCGGGCGGAAGCTATCTGAAGGCCCTGTCCGGCATGGACGCCCAGGGCAACAGGTGTCCCTATCATCTGGGCCACTATTTCATCGCCATAAGCATATCCGCTTTTACGGAGCCGAAGGAGTTCAAGAGGATAGCCGGCGATATACTGCGCCAGCTCCGCGCCTCTAAAAAGGCCAAGGGCCACGACAGAATATATACGGCCGGTGAGAAGGCGTATCTGACATTTTTGGAGCGGTCCGAAAGCGGCATACCCATCAACGATTCCGTGCGCAGATCCCTGGAAGACGTGAGAGATATGTACAAGATGGACTTCGTCTTCCCTTGGGAGGAATGAGAGATTTCCCCCAAGCTGATTATACTACCCAATTACAGCACAAAAGGAAACAATCTGTAAAAACGGAGGTTTTACAGTGAAACTTATATCATGGAATGTCAACGGGCTCAGAGCCTGTATGAAAAAGGGCTTTGAGGACGTATTCCTGGGCTTTGACGCCGATGTGTTCTGTCTGCAGGAGACCAA